>JAURAE010000025.1 GCA_030829675.1 Schleiferiaceae bacterium | reverse complement strand
GTGGTTGCACGCATGAAACGCAGCGATGTGGTAGATAATGCCAATATCAAGCCTGGAAATGTCATTGTTGGCTTGGCGAGCTATGGCCAGGCAAATTATGAAAGCGAGTACAATGGCGGGATGGGATCCAATGGATTGACCAGTGCGCGCCATGATGTTTTCGACAAGAGTTTAGCGGCCAAGTATCCGGAAAGTTTTGATCCTGCTGTGCCGCAGGAATTGGTGTATACAGGTTCAAAGCAATTGACCGAAGCTACCGATACGCCGTTGGATGCAGGAAAGTTGGTGCTTAGTCCTACTCGTACATATGCGCCTATCATCAAATCTATTTTAGATAAGTACCGTCATCAGATTAATGGTATGGTACACTGTTCTGGTGGCGCGCAGACGAAAATTTTGCATTTCCTCAAAGAAGGACATGTCATTAAAGATAACTTGTTCCCGGTGCCGCCACTTTTTAAGATGATTCAAGAAGAGAGTGGCACGGCATGGAAAGAAATGTATGAGGTCTTTAATATGGGCCATCGCATGGAATTGTATGTAGCGCCGGAATTGGCAGAGGAGATCATAGCCATCTCAGAATCATTTGGCGTTCCAGCCCAGGTCGTGGGCCGAGTGGAAGCTGGGGCGGGCAAGGAATTAACTATTAGTAGTGAATTCGGAACCTTTGAATACAGCAAATAATGCTCGATAAACTTAACATTGTATTTCAGCGCTTCAACGAAGTCAATGATTTGATCATCCAGCCCGATATCATTTCAGACGGCAAGCGATATGTATTGCTGAACAGAGAATACAAAAACCTTAAGCCCATTGTCGAGGCACGCGAGCAATTCATAGAGTTGGAAAGCCGTATCACAGAGGCGAAGGCGGTGCTCAGAGAAGAGTCGGATCCAGATTTCAAAGAGATGGCCAAGATGGAACTGGAAGAGTTGGAGCCGGCTTTTGAAGCTCTGCTGGAGGATATCAAAGTATTGCTCATTCCTAAGGATCCCGAGGACGATAAGAACGCTTTGGTCGAGATTCGCCAAGGTGCCGGTGGTGATGAGGGAGCTATTTTTGCAGGTGATCTGTTCCGTATGTATCAACGTTATGTGGAACAGCGTGGTTGGTCCATGGAGGTCATTACAGTGAATGAAGGCACTGCCGGAGGCTTTAAGGAAGTTGCTTTCGAAGTAGGCGGTGAAGGAGTGTACGGCATTTTGAAATACGAGAGTGGTGTGCATCGCGTGCAGCGCGTTCCTGCGACGGAAAGCCAAGGTCGTGTGCATACTTCAGCGGCTTCTGTAGTGGTCTTACCTGAAGCGGAAGATGTGGATGTGGATCTGGATATGAAAGACGTGAAGAAAGATACCTACCGTTCTCAAGGTGCGGGGGGACAACACGTAAATAAAACGGAAAGTGCGGTTCGATTGACACACTTGCCATCGGGTTTGGTGGTGGAGTGTCAGGACGGGCGTTCACAGCATAAGAACTACGAACAAGCGTTGAAGGTGTTGCGCTCTAGATTGTATGATCTTGAGTTTAAAAAGAAGCAAGAAGCACAGGCGGCTCAGCGTAAAACGATGGTGAGTACGGGAGACCGTTCAGCAAAGATTCGTACCTATAACTATCCGCAAGGGAGGGTAACCGATCATAGAATTGGGCTGACGACCTATAACCTTGGCGATGTTATGAATGGGGACATTCAGAAATTTATTGACGAACTTCACATGGCGGAAAACGCCGAGAAGTTAAAAGAGGGGAGTACCTATTAATATGGACAAGGCAGCATTGGTAGCACAGATTGAGAAGAAGCGCAGCGTACTTTGTGTAGGTCTGGATACGGACTTGAATAAGATACCGCCACACTTGCTGAAGGAATCGGACCCCATTTTTGCCTTTAATAAAGCCATTATTGATGCTACAGCTGATTATGCCGTAGCGTAC
This sequence comes from Schleiferiaceae bacterium, assembly GCA_030829675.1. Classification (GTDB taxonomy): domain Bacteria; phylum Bacteroidota; class Bacteroidia; order Flavobacteriales; family Schleiferiaceae; genus UBA10364. The sequence goes on along the minus strand of JAURAE010000025.1, from coordinate 12,207 downwards.
AAACCTAATATCGCGTTTTACGAAAGCTATGGCGTGAAGGGTTGGCAAAGCTTGGAGAAGACCATCAATTATTTGAATGAATCGTATCCTGAGGTCTTTACTATTGCCGATGCGAAACGCGGTGATATCGGTAATACGTCTAAGATGTATGCAGATGCATTCTTCAATGCCTTTGAATTTGATAGTGTCACTGTGGCTCCTTATATGGGGGTTGATAGCGTAAGCCCATTTCTTGCCTACGATGGTAAATGGGTCATTCTATTGGCATTGACTTCGAACCAAGGTGCTTTTGATTTCCAATTCATCAAGGACGAAAATGGGGTAGCCTTGTTTGAGAATGTCGTACGCAAGGCTCAGGAATGGGCGACACCGGACCAATTGATGTTCGTGCTCGGTGCGACCAAGACTGAATATTTAGAACAAGTTCGTGCCGCGGCACCGGAATCATTTTTTCTAGTACCTGGAGTGGGCGCGCAAGGCGGTTCATTAAAGGATGTGCTCGAAAAAGCGACGAATAAGGACTACGGTGTGCTTGTAAATAGTACCCGTGGCATCATTTATCAGAGTAATGGAGAGGATTTTGCAGCGGCTGCAGGCCAGGCTGCAAGGGAGCTTCAGGAAGAAATGTCTGCTATATTGTTCTAGTGTGCGCTGAGTCACACCTCGTTCGTTTTAGATTCTAGACATTTGGGGTACTAAATCGGACTATATGGACATTATCGGATATGTAGCATCAATTTTCATCGGAATTTCACTAGGCCTTATCGGCGGTGGAGGTTCTATTCTAACAGTACCCATGTTGGTGTACTTGTTTGGGATTTCTGCTGAATTAAGTACCGCTTACTCCTTATTTATTGTGGGTACTACGGCGCTAGTGGGCGGAATTCGAAATGCGACATTAGGCAATGTGAATTACAAGACTGCAGTAGTCTTTACCATTCCCGCTTTTATCGCGGTGTATGTGACACGAGCTTTCGTCGTACCGAAGATTCCTGCTGAAATCGTGACCGTAGGGGATTTCGTCCTTACCAAGGATGTCGCTATCATGATCTTTTTTGCCTTGGTGATGCTTGCAGCATCTGTAAGTATGATTCGCGACAAGCGCGGTGAGGTCGAGGAATCGGACGAGGAGGTAGAGCCACAGTTCAATATACCAGCGATTATTGCAGAGGGCGCAGTGGTAGGCGTGTTGACGGGTATTGTGGGTGCAGGCGGTGGCTTTTTAATTATTCCGGCCCTTGTGTTGTTCGCTAAGATTCCAATGAAAAAAGCAGTGGGAACGTCTTTGTTGATCATTGCAGCGAAGAGCCTCATTGGTTTTATTGGCGATGTGCAACGTCCTGATTTAGAAATTGATTGGACCTTACTTTTATCAGTTACGGCAATTGCAGTAGTTGGTATCTTTATAGGGATTTATTTAGCCAAGTTTATCGACGGTAAAAAGTTGAAGAAAGGCTTTGGATGGTTTGTGCTTTTGATGGCCATTTACATTATAGGAAAACAATTGTAAGAACATAGAGAACTTAAATTTAGAATCATGACAGTAGAACAGATTTACACTGGATGTTTGGCGCAAGGTGCCTACTACATCGCTTCTAACGGAGAGGCTGTGATTATTGACCCACTTCGTGAAGTAGGGCCATACATTGACCGTGCTGAAAAAGACGGCGTGAAAATCAAATATATTTTGGAAACTCACTTCCACGCAGACTTCGTTTCTGGTCACCTTGACCTGGCTGCAAAAACAGGCGCAACCATCGTTTACGGCCCGACGGCAAATACGAAGTTTGATTGTCACGTAGCTACAGATGGCGAAGTACTTAAGGTAGGTGATGTTGAGATTCACGTCTTACATACGCCAGGTCACACTATGGAGAGTACTACCTATTTGTTGAAAGACGAGAGCGGAAAGGATCACGCAATCTTCTCAGGGGATACGTTGTTCCTAGGAGATGTTGGTCGTCCAGATTTGGCTCAGAAGGCAGCGACAATGACGCAAGAGGAGCTGGCAGGAATCCTTTTCGATTCATTGCGCAACAAAATCATGACCTTGGCGGATGAGGTAATTGTGTACCCTGGTCACGGTGCTGGTTCTTCTTGTGGTAAGAACATGTCTAAGGAAACTGTGGGTACCATTGGCGATCAAAAAGCTACAAACTACGCGTTGCGTGCTAGCATGACTAAAGAAGAGTTTGTTGCTGAGGTGACTGATGGTCTAAGTGCTCCTCCAGCGTACTTCCCGGAAAACGTTCGTATGAATAAGATGGGGTATGAAAGCTTGGATAAAGTCATGGAGAAAGGTCTTCGTCCGTTATCTCCAGATGCTTTTGAAGCCGCTGCGAACGAAACAGAAGCTTTGGTTATTGATACACGTCACCAAAACACCTTCATCAAAGGGTTTGTACCACAGTCCATCTTCATTGGTATCGACGGTAGCTTTGCAATGTGGGTCGGTGCGTTGATTCTAGATATCAATCAGCCTATTTTGATCATTGCAGACTCTGGTCGCGAGGAAGAGGTGGTAACGCGCTTGTCTCGTGTGGGATATGATAATTCAATTGGATTCTTGGAGGGTGGATTTGATGCTTGGAAAGCAGCCGGTAAGGATGTGGATACCTTGGATCAAGTAACGGCCGAAGAATTGAAAGGCATTGAAGGTGCGACTATCGTAGATGTACGTAAACAAGGTGAATACCTGAGCGAGCACGTGGTTGATGCTGTTAACGTTGAGCTTGATTACTTCAACGATCAAATGGCTTCTGTACCTCAAGAAGGTACCTTCTACGTGCATTGTGCGGGTGGTTACCGCTCTGTGATCGCTTCTTCTATTTTGAAAGCACGCGGCTACCACAACATGGTGGATGTTGCAGGTGGCTTCAAAGCCATTAAAGAAGCGGGATTGAGCGTAACAGATTACGTATGTCCTTCAACTTTGTAAGACTATACTAAAGCGAAGAGAAGCCGTGCCCAATGAGGTGCGGCTCTCTATGCTTCTACCCACGACCCCCTAACCGCTGAGCTTGAACACTTGTTTAACTTAATTTTTTAATCATGGATTTGATTATGCAACCTTGGCCATGGTACGTGAGCGGCGCTTTGATCGCGCTGGTGATGTTCATCATGCTGTATTTTGGGAAGAGCTTCGGCTTTTCTAGCAACTTGCGTACGCTTTGTGCGATGTGTGGTGCGGATAAATTTGCACCCTTTTTCCAATTCAATTGGAAGGAACAAAGCTGGAACTTGATGTTCCTAGTTGGTTCGGGCATCGGCGGATACATCGCTATGAACATCCTTTCTCCGGAAGGCTACACTGTAGCTATTTCGGAATCGACGATAGCAGATTTAGCGAACCTCGGTTTTGATACCGTGGACGGTTTCGTTCCTGCAAGCCAATTCTCTTGGGAAGCCATGAGCAACTCTACCAACCTTTGGATCTTGATTGCCGGTGGTTTTATGGTAGGATTTGGTGCGCGTTATGCTGGTGGATGTACCAGCGGACATGCTATCTCCGGTATTTCAGATTTGCAGCCAGCTTCTTTGTTGGCGGTAGTAGGCTTTTTTATCGGTGGATTGGCCATGACTCATTTCTTGTTCCCTTTAATTTACTAAGCCATGAAGAATCTTAAATTTTTACTAGCGGGTGTGTTCTTCGGAATCATCATGTTCAAGAGTGAAGCGGCTTCTTGGTACCGCATTCAGGAAATGTTCCGTTTCCAATCCATCCACATGTACGGAATCATCGGATTGGCGGTGGCGTTGGGTGTGCCGATGGTTTGGTTGATCAAAAAGAATAATGTGAAGGACTTTACTGGGGCTCCTATTGTATTCAAGCCTAAGACTTGGAGCATTTGGCGCTATTTGATTGGTGGTACCATCTTCGGTTTGGGTTGGGCGCTCAGCGGTGCTTGTCCAGGACCAATTGTGGTAAACATCGGTGCAGGATACGGCGGATATGTTATCGTATTGGCCAGCGCTCTTCTTGGAACCTTTGCTTACGGATTAATTCGCAATAAACTTCCGCACTAAAGCTAGGCCTCCATGGACTTTAAGCAACTTCCTGAGGATAGAAAATTTCAGCTCGCCAACCTCATCGGTCAGATGGGGAAGGCGATGCAGAGTTTCTTTTTTGGCTTGATTGTGTTAGTCGCCATTTGGACCATTTCGAAGAATTTGCCAGAACCGACCAATTATTCAGCTATGGCTGAGGTCACGCCTAATGTGCCATGGGATTACAAAGTCTTTGAAAATGTAGATTTCTTGAACCCGGCGACTAACGAACAGGTAGCTTGGGGTAGAAAGCTCATTACGGAGACTGCGGACCACTTGGGCCCAAATAGTGAAACCCCTTTCGCTGGAAACAACCTCAACTGTACTTCCTGTCACTTAGACGGTGGAGGAAAGCCCTTTGCTGCGCCATTTGTTACAGTGCCAAGTCAATTTCCTCAGTTCCGCGGCCGTGAGAATAAAGAGGGAACCATCGAAGAGCGCATCAACGGATGTATGCAGCGTTCCATGAACGGTAAGCCACTTCCTGTAGAGAGTGATCAAATGGCGGCCATGGTCGCCTACATGGAATGGTTGAGCTACGATAAGCCGCGTGGAGAAAAAGTCAAGGGCAATAAATTCCTTTCCATCACGTACCCAGATCGTGCCGTGGATCTGAAGCACGGTAAGGATGTCTATTTACAGCATTGTCAACTTTGTCATAAGGAGGACGGTCAAGGGGAACGTAAGCCAGGGAGCAACGGATATACCTATCCACCGCTTTGGGGTCCAGATTCTTACAATCACGGTGCCGGTATGCACCGCGTGTTGACGGCAGCACAGTTTATTAAAGGCAATATGCCGCTTGGGACCACTGCTGATGAACCATTGTTGACGGACGAAGAAGCCTTCGATGTGGCAGGGTATATCAATAGTTTTGATCGCCCCATTAAAACGAACGCCGAAGCAGATTTTCCGGATCGAACGCTTAAACCAATGTCAACGCCATACGGTCCTTGGTCAGATGATTTTTCGCCGGAGCAGCACAAATACGGCCCGTACGCGGAGATTGCCGCTTTTTATGAAGCCCAATACGGCTTGAAAAAAAGCAAATAATGACCCGATACCTACTGCCTCTTATGCTCCCCCTTTTGGTGTGGAGTCAGAATTCTAATTCATTATCCATACACCATGGGGTTCGGTTCACCTCGTTCACCATGTCCACGCAAAATGGTCTTTTCGGTCCTCACGGGAACTTGCTTGATTTCTATGCGCAGAGTATGGGCTTAGAATACTTGGGGGCGGTGCGAAAGGGGCGTTGGTCTCTTGATTTGGATTTATACGGAAGCACCTTACTCGCCGGGAATCCTCTTGAGCATGACGCCTTGACTGGTAAGTCGTCGAGGTACGAGAGCGGTTTGGTCGCGGTAGATGCACCGGAGCGTACGGCGTTATGGATGCCCTCGATTGCGGAATTGGTCTATCAAAAAAATAAAATGCGCCTTGGCCTCGGGAATTTCGCACTGGAGAGTACTTTCCTGAACATGGAACACGGCCGCATGATTCCTTCCACGTATTCCGGGATGAATATTTCGAACCGCTGGGACCAATTCAAACTCGAAGGCGCCTGGATCGCTATGGTGGGAGCGCGCAGCACCTCGGGCTTCAAATCCGTCGCTCAATCCTTGGCCCAATACAACCCAGGGCTCGATACGGCGGGTTCACGACACGACAAAACAGAGGTGGAAGCACCGTGGGGGCTCATCTATGGTGCCGCGGAGCAAGCGCATAATTTGGGACAGTGGTACGGGAGTTTTCGTTCGGAAGCCTTTATCGTTCCAAATGTCTTCGCAACGGTGGCCTTCAATGAGCGGGTGGCTCACAATGAGCACCTCTGGCACTTCCAATACGTGCATCAAAGCAGGTTGGCCAATGGCGGCAATGACGATCCAAACTTGGCTTATTTTCAACAAGAGCGGTCCAATTATTTTGGCCTCAAGTACTCCCACAAGGTAGGCGGCGTGGATTACTTCGCGGCGGGCTCCTATATTGATGGAACGGGCAAGATGATGTTCCCGAGGGAGTGGGGGCGCGAAGACTTGGTTACCTTCCAAGGTCGTGAGCGTCAGGAGGGCATGGGCAAGACTCTGGCGGTGGTGGCCGGGGCCAAAGGAAATTGGTCCGTGAAAAAAGTCAATCACAAAGGCGGCGTTTCCACAGGCATCTACATGCGCCCTGATCCGACGAACTACAAGTACAATAAATACGGCATGCCCAGCAACCAGCAAACGAATTTGTGGTGGTCGCAGAGTTGGGCAGGAGGGGAGCATACCTTGTTGTCGCTGCTCGTCTTAAAAGTTCCATTGAGCAGCATGCCGCTCACGGCCGGTCAAACCATAAACAAGGTGGACATGGTCAATCTCAACATTGTGTATAGATACACGCTTCGACCGATGCAAAAAATGTAGGTATTGACCTACCTTTAAGGGGATGAACAATCCGTTCCACAGCCTAAGAAAAGCCCTTGCAGTATTTGCCTTCATATTGTTGGCAGGCACTGTCGGATACCGCTACATCGAATCCTATTCGTGGTTGGAGGCGTTTTACATGGTCATTCAAACCGTGAGTACGGTGGGCTTTAACGAGGTACGGCCGCTCAGTACAGGAGGTACTTGGTTCACTATCGCCTTGATCGCGGGTAGCTTCGGAACATTCGCTTATGGGGCAGGTTTATTGGCCCAATTAGCGCTTGACGGAAGTGTTCAGCAATTTGTCAAAACCAAAAGATTAGAACGCAAGGTGGAAAAGTTAGCAGGACATGTAATCGTATGTGGTTTGGGGAGAAATGGTCGCCAAGTGGTGGACCGTCTTCTTTCCTACAAGGCCCAAGTGGTCATTATCGAACAGGATGCCGAGCGTGCGGAGCGTTTTCGAGAAGAATTTGCCGGTGCCCTTCTCATTATTGGGGATGCTACGGCGGATGAAATTTTGGAGAAAGCGAACATTGCGAAGGCCAGCTCCCTCATCGCCGCCCTTGCCTCAGATACCGACAACCTTTTTGTGGTCATTAGTGCACGCCAGCTCAATCCGGGATTGAAAATTGGCGCCCGCGCGAATACCGAGAGTACCGAGAAAAAACTCCTTGCCGCGGGCGCGGACTACACCGTCAGTCCAAACTTGGTCGGTGGGGCACACCTGGCACACAACCTGATGAACCCCGGCGTGATGAATTTCCTCGACCACCTGAGTGTGGGGGGGTCCAGCGCAACAAATATTGAAGAAATAGAGGTGGACGAGCTGCCTGAAACGAAGGGTTCGAAGAATATCAAAGACCTCCAAATCCGCCAGGAGACAGGCTGTACGGTCATAGGATATGTGGACGAAAGCGGAGCCTTGACGGTGAATCCATCGCCCGACATGCAATTGGCCCCACATTCAAAATTGTATGTACTGGGCAATGACGATGAAATTCGAGCGTTGCGTAAATGGTTCTCAGCGCAAACGCGGTAATTTTGTCCAAACTCCAATCCATGAAAATTCTCTATACCGGCTCGAACGGCCTCCTTGGTCAAAAAATCAGCCACGCTACACCGACTTTCCCTCAACACGAGTTCTTGGCGACCTCTCGCGGGGCGAACAGAACCCAAAACATGGGAACGGCGGCCTACGCTTCGATGGACATCACCGACCGCGAGGATGTGTTGCGAGTAGTGGGGGAGTTTCAGCCGGATGTTATCATTCACGGCGCGGCAATGACGCACGTGGACGAATGTGAACTGCATCCCGAGCAAGCCACATTGATGAATGTCGAGGGCACGCGCCACATGGCCGAGGCGGCCCTGCAGGTGGGCGCACACTTGGTACACATCAGCACAGATTTCATTTTCGACGGGAAGGACGGCCCGTATAAGGAAGAAGCGGAGCCGAACCCGGTCAGCCACTACGGCTGGACCAAGCTTGAAGCGGAAAAAATCGTCAAGCAACTGCCGTCTTACAGCATTTTAAGAACGGTACTGGTGATTGGGATGGCCGAGGATCTGAGCCGTAGTAATATTGTTCTCTGGGCCAAAGGCGCATTGGAAAAAGGCCAAGCCATCAACGTGGTAGATGACCAATTCCGTACACCCACACTCGCCGAAGACCTTGCACAGGGCGCTTTATTGGCCGCAGATCAAAGAGCCCAAGGCGTTTTCAACATCTCCGGACCGGACTACATGTCCATTTACGAGCTCGTTGGCCAAGTCGCGCAGCACTTCAACCTCTCCATGGATTCGGTCACGCGCGTGGACAGCACCACCTTGAATCAACCCGCTAAACGCCCGCCAATAACGGGTTTTGATATTAGCAAAGCGAGAAAGGAATTGGGCTATGCGCCGCACACATTTGCCGAAGCACTCGAAATCATCGCACAGCAGGCAGGATTGTAGCCTGATATTTGTCAAGTATAGCGCTTTCCACTATTTTCGGGATTCACTCTAAACGAATCCGGAAGGAGCATGTCGAACACAACAGAATCTTGGGGCTCACGCGTTGGTCTCATCCTCGCTATGGCAGGAAATGCCGTAGGTCTTGGTAACTTTTTGCGTTTCCCCGTTCAAGCCGTTCAAAACGGCGGCGGAACGTTCATCATCCCTTACCTCGTTAGTTTCCTGCTCATGGGAATTCCATTGCTCTGGGTAGAGTGGGCGATGGGTAGATTTGGTGGCCGATACGGCGATCACAGCACCCCCTTCATTTTGGACAACATGACGCACAAGCGTTTTTGGAAATACTTCGGGGTTTTCGGAATCTTCACCAACATGGGGGTGATGGCCTACTACACCTACATCGAAAGCTGGACCTTAACCTACACACTTAAATCCCTCAAAGGTGATTTCTTGGGCATGGATTTGGCCGGACTTGATTCCTATTTTAACGGCTACGTGGATTTAGGATCTGGCATCAATTTTCCCGTTTGGGCCTTGTTGGCTTTTCTGGTGACCTTAACGATTAATATTTACATCCTCTCTCGAGGCCTCAGTGCAGGCATTGAAAAGGTGGCGAAAATTGCCATGCCTTTACTCATCGGCTTTGGTGCCTTCCTCGCCATCATGTCATGGACAACGGGTTCCACAGGGCGTTGTGCTGATTGTTCCACCTTTGTAGGTTTGAACTTCTTGTGGGAACCAGATTTCACCACACTTGCAAATCCAAAAATTTGGTTGGCAGCCGCCGGCCAGATCTTCTTCACCTTGAGTGTGGGAATGGGAACTATTCACTGTTACAGCTCTTACCTAAAACAAAAAGACGATATCGCCCTGAACGCCATGTCCGCGGGATGGATGAACGGGTTTGTGGAGATTGTGCTAGGTTCTGCCGTAGTGATCCCAATTGCCGTAGGCTACCTCGGCCTTGATTGGGTCGTAGATAATGCCGGCTTCATGATGGCATTTAAGACCATGCCTTTCCTCTTTGACCAATGGGGTAGTGTAATGGCAGTAATCGCTGGGGTCGCCTGGTTCGGTCTATTGTTCTTTGCAGGAATTACTTCCTCATTGGCCATGGGTACGCCCTGGATGGGCTTCGTACAAGACGAGTTCGGCTGGAGCAAGAATCGCAGCGCTATGCTATTAGGAATTGCTATCCTCGCCATGGGATTGCCGACCATCTTCTTCTTTGAAAAAGGCGTCTTTGACGAATACGATTATTGGACAGGAACCGTAAGTCTAGTGATCTTTGCCCTGGCTGAGGTAATTCTCTTCGCATGGGTCTTCGGCATGGACAAAGGCTGGAAGGAAATCACCGATGGTGCCGATATGAAAGTCCCGCGCATCTATCGCCCCATTATTAAATACGTCACGCCACTCTTTATTGGAATCATTTTCCTCACTTCATTGTTCAAACCTTTGAATGGAGAATTGTCCGATTGGTCCACCGCCTTCAATTCCCTCTCTAGTGGACAGGGCTGGCCTTGGGCGAACGACAGTATTATCAATCAGATCTTCCACATCAACACCGGAGTACAATGGGTGGCCGACGGTCATTTCACCAACATGTTCTACGTTGATATGAGCCGTTTCTTCCTATTGGCTTGTTTCTTCGCACTTGTCGCCATGGTGAAAGTAGCCTCTAACCGCCGCAAACAAAACGCATCCTCATGACCACATCAGCCTTAATCATGATCATTTTGACCCAAGGCACCGTCTTGGGTGCGACCATTTACTTCTTCCGTAAAGTATTGAAGACTCCGGCGAAACCAGAATCGGATTCTTTCAGCGAGAACGACAACGACCCTAGATAGGTTCGTAACTTTTAGTTCTTCACATTATTTGGCGATGGCTCGGGGAGGGCCCAATTTTATAAGAAAACCCACCCCGTGCTCCACGAACTACAGCGCACCGCATTGTTGATGCTGGCGGCCATAATGGCCGCCAGCATCTGGCTATTCCCGCAATCCAAACGGGAAGAAGCTCGCAAAGATTTCCTCAAGCTATGGTGGGCTCAAACCCCACAGCCCTTGCGCATTAACTATTTAGATTCCCTGGCCATTACCGCTTTGCCCATCTCCTTAAGTGCGAGAAAATCTCTAGAATTTCGCCGTAGCCGACAATGGTACCTTACCAGTGAAGAAGCTATAGCCCAGCTTCCAGGTATGGATACGCTATGGGTACAAATGGGTGATTTTGATTTTGCCGCTGCGGAAAAACTCAATGCACCCTTTCGTTCTTTTCCTCCAGCGCCTGTACCCGAACCCGTAGAGATCGCTCCTGTAGATATAAATGCCACTGATAGTCTTTCCCTAATCTCCATTCCCGGCATAGGGCCGTGGGGTGCCAAATCCATCCTGCGCGAGCGAGAGCAATGGGGGAGTATCGCTACGTTGGAGCAGCTAAAACAGAAGTTTCCTTTTGATCGAGGTTGGGATGAACGTTGGGATCATTACCTCGAAGTGCGACCGGCTCCCCCGCGCTGGTCTCTGAACGAGAGCCCTATGGATTCACTGCTAGAGGTCCCCGGGTTTCGGTATTCCCAAGTCAAGCAAATCATTTTCTACCGTGAGAGTTTTGGGGTGGTCAACTGGGTAGAATTGGCCACATGGGGTTATTGGGATTCTACAGAGATTGATTTTTTCAAACTTTATATCAGCGAATAAGAAAATCCGCTTACATTTGCAGCCCACAAAGAAAGGAGGTGTTACTATGCTCGTAATTAATGTTAAAGAAGGTGAATCCATCGAACGCGCACTAAAGCGTTACAAAAGAAAGCACAGCTCAACGGGTGTAGTCCGCAAGCTTCGAAACGATCGTTACCATACGAAACCGACAGAAGCTAAGCGTCGCATGAACCAAAAAGCGGCTTACATTCAAGGTCTGCGTCAAGCAGAACAAGAATAATCGCTTATTAAATAGCAAGAAAGAAACCCAGCCTCGGCTGGGTTTTTTGTTTTTACCCCAGTAGCGGCTTACCTTTCCTTCACTGATGACAAAGACCGACCACATTGCCCAATTTATCACGTATCTCCAAACAGAGAAACGCTTCAGCGACCACACCTTGTTGGCCTATGAGAAGGAATTGGAGCGCTGGTCGGCTTACCTCGCCTCCGAAGCCGAGATTTTCCTCTTCCAAGCGACCCTTCAGCACGCCAAGCGATTTGTAATTTGGCGCAGCAAACAAGGCATCACCCCGCGAAGTGTGAACCGCATGCTCAGCACCTTGCGGTCGTTTTACAAATGGGGCATTCGCGAAGGCCATATCACCCAAAGCCCGGTGGAGCACGTACGAAGTTTAAAAACCCCGAAGAAGGTCGTGATGAGTGTGCCGCGGGATGATTTGAACGCTTTATTCAGCGATGCAGGTCGTTTCGAAAATGATTTTGTAGGTTCAAGGGACCAATTAATGCTTTTGCTTCTCTACGGACTTGGTTTGCGTAAATCCGAACTCATTTCGCTTCAGCCCGCAGATTTCGATTGGTCTCGACAGACGGTTCGAGTGCTCGGTAAGCGGAACAAAGAACGTCAGATACCGATACCCAAAAGTATTTCTTCGTATTTCGAAACATATATGAAACGCAGGGCCCAATTGGCCCCCGCAAAGGACCCTGAACTTTTATTGACGCCCAAGGGCAAAAAGCTTTATCCACAGCTTGTTTATAACCGAGTTTTATTCTACCTTAAGAGTACCACAACGGTGGTGGACAAAAATCCTCATGCGCTACGGCATTCGTATGCCACGCATCTCTTAAAT
>JAURAE010000024.1 GCA_030829675.1 Schleiferiaceae bacterium | reverse complement strand
TGGATTCGGATAAAATCTACAAATAACCCCTATGAACTACATTGGAGAACATTTATGGGCCGCTGAACTCGGACGGGGTTTAACGGCCTTTTCATTTGTATTCGCATTGCTTTCCACCTTCGCCTATTACAGCAAAGGAGAAGGATGGAAAACTGTCGGCCGCTTGGCCTTTAGAATACATGCCATCACCCTTTTTGGACTTATTGGTACGCTGTTTTTCATCATGGCCAACCACTACTTCGAGTTTGACTATGTTTGGAAACACACCTCTTTAGACCTACCGCCACGCTATTTGTTCTCCGCGTTTTGGGAAGGTCAAGAAGGTTCCTTTTTGCTGTGGATGTTCTGGAATGCCATATTGGGGTGGATCCTGACCTATACTACGAAGAACTTTGAAGGACCAGTAGTGGGTGTATTCGCCGCTGTTCAAGCCTTCTTGGTGAGCATGATCTTGGGCATTTGGATTGGCGATTACCAGTTGGGCTACAGTCCCTTCAACCTAGTACGTGAACTTCCAGAAAACCTAGGATTGCCTTGGACCCAGTTCGAGGACTACCTCACCCGTTTCCCAAATTTCATGGACGGCTCCGGGTTGAATCCATTGCTTCAGAACTATTGGATGACCATCCNCCCGCCTACCCTATTCTTGGGCTTTGCCTCTACCCTCATTCCATTTAGCTACGCCATCGCCGGATTATTGCGTAAAGACTATACTTCTTGGATTTCAAGCGCCTTGAAATGGAGCGTATTCTCAGTAGGCATTCTGGGAGTCGGCATCTTAATGGGCGGCGCCTGGGCCTATGAGGCATTGAGCTTCGGCGGATTCTGGGCTTGGGATCCAGTAGAAAACACCTCATTAGTGCCGTGGCTTACCATGGCTGCGGGCACGCACCTGTTGCTCATCCAACGCAACAAAGGGGGCGTAATGCCGTCGGTAATGTTCCTCTTGATTATCACCTTCTTACTCGTATTGTATTCAACCTTCCTGACACGTTCTGGCATTTTGGGAGATAGCTCGGTACACGCTTTCGTGGATTTAGGATTGAGTGGCCAATTATTAATCTACCTCCTCTTCTTCACTCTAGGCAGTCTTGGGCTTTTCCTCGCGCGCTACCGCGGCCTGCCGAAAAAGGAACAAGAAGATCGCATGGACAGCCGTGAATTCTGGATGTTTATCGGTGCCCTAGTCCTCCTGATCAGCGGGTTGCAGATTACCCTCAGCACCTCTTACCCTGTATTCAACAAGCTGTTCGGTCCCGAAGGCTTGATTCACCTTTACGATGAAAACAAGGTGTTGAACGATCCTATCACACACTACAACGCCATTCAGGTACCGTTCGCGATCATCATCACATTATTGATCGGCGCGGGCCAATTCCTTTCATACCGCCAAACCTCCACCAAGCTGTTCTTCCAACGTCAAATCACCACACTAGTTCTTACCACCATTCTAACCGCCCTAAGCGCATGGGCCTTGGAAATGTGGAACCCGATGTACATCACCCTGATGTGGACGAGTTACTACGCAGTGATCGCAAACCTCGAGTTTTGGATTCGCTGGGGTAAGGGTCGATGGAACTTCGCAGGCGCCTCCGTGGCGCACGTAGGTTTTGGCTTGTTGATTGCCGGCGCCTTGGTCAGCAATGCAAACAAGGACATCATCTCTCAAAACAGGACCTTCATTCACGAAGATTTTCCTGCCAATGAAAACCTCTTACTATCGCTGGGCGACACGGTGGAGATGGGCAAGTACTGGGCAACATGGTCCGGACAAAATGAAGAAGGCTACTACATCAATTACGAGTTGGAATTCTTCGAAGAAATCGATGGAAAGCTTGAAGCCGCGTTCAACCTCAGTCCACGCATTCAGCTCAACGAGCGCATGGGCAACGTAGCCGAGCCAAGCACTAGACATACCCTCACCAAGGACATCTATACCCACGTAACCTACGCCGACTTGCGCACTGAAGAGGAGCGCGGCACGGACGAATGGAAAAACGAATTTGAGCTCGAGTTGAACATCGGCGATACCCACTTTTTATATGGGAAGTACCAAATAGAATTGGACACCCTAGTCGTTGATGCCCCCAATACCGAAAGTGAGCTTCAATACGCTGTCTTAGGCGCAGGATTGACCATCACCACCCTAGAAGATAGCGTGTACAAAGTGATGCCTGTCTATGCTGTTCAAGGCAACCAAGCACAACATGTAGATGCTGAAATCAAGGAATTAGGATTGAAATTCAGCTTTGACCGCATCAACTACGATACCAACAAACCGGTCATCATTGCCAGCGAACACACCGAGGCTGAAGTACCGTTTATTTTAGTCAAGGCCGAAGTATTCCCCTGGATTAACCTCTTGTGGTTGGGTTCCATCCTCATGGCAGTGGGAACTGGTATCGCTATTGCGCAACGAACAAAACGAGAACGCAAATAATGTCGGAAGGCCGTCCACATATCGCTATTGTTGGCCAAGGCAACTTGGGGCAACATCTCGCCAATGGACTGCAAAATGCCTTTCAAATCACTACTCACGGACGCGCATTAGATATCCCCGCTTCCGCCGAGGTGATTATAGTTTGTGTGCCCGATGATGCTACCGCGCAAGTATGTGCATCCTTACCTCAGCAGGCATTGATTGTACATACCGCTGGTGCAGTCCCCATGTGGGAGACGCCACGAAGTGGAGTGCTCTATCCGCTCTATAGTTTTACCAAGGGTGCAGCAGTGAATTGGGCCCAAGTCCCCATTCTGATCGAAGCCCATTCCAATGAGGACCTGGCCATTCTCACGAACATCGCAAAAGCACTTTCACCGCTTACCTATGAGGTCAATAGTGCCGGGCGAAACCAGCTGCACGTGAGCGCCGTAATGGTCAACAACTTCACCAACCACCTCTACACCCTAGCCTTCGCACACGCGAAAGAACATAACCTTCCGGTGGAAACCTTGTTTGCCATCATGAAGCAAGGACCGGACAAAGCCATCGCCATGGGGCCACAAGCCGCACAAACCGGACCGGCGGCACGCGGCGATCAAAAAACCATTGATGCACATTTGGAACGAATTAGCGATCCGGAAGTACAGCGACTCTACACCCTTTTAAGCGCAAGCATAGCAAAACATAAGGCCTGATGAATTACAAAGAGAAATTCAAGAACATCACTACCGTGGTCCTCGACGTTGATGGCGTACTAACAAATGGAGAGATTCTACTCATCCCTGGGGCCGAGCCTGTGCGCAAAATGCACAGCAAGGACGGGTATGCCTTGCAATTGGCAGTGCGCAATGGCATTCGTATGGCCATCATCACTGGAGGAACTTCTCCTGATGTAAAAGAGCGCCTGCAAGGGGTGGGCATCAAAGACATCTACATGCGTGCTTCGCACAAAATGGAAGCGTATGAGGACCTTAAAATGTGCTACGACCTGAGCGATGAAGAAATCCTATATATGGGAGACGATCTTCCTGATTACGATGTGATGGAAGTATGTGGATTGGCATGCTGTCCGCAAGATGCTGCTCCCGAAATTAAGGCCATCGCAGATTACGTAAGCCCTGTGAATGGCGGCCACGGATGCGTTCGCGATGTGTTGGAGCAATTGCTCAAGATTCATGGAAAATGGGGACGCAAAGAAGACCGTACTTGGTAATGGAGCTTAAGAAAGAATTGGTCCTGGGATCGCAAAGCCCTCGCCGCGCCCAATTCCTCAAAGATTTGGGCCTCAACTTCACCGCCCTGCCGTTGGATTTGGATGAAACTGCCCCCGCGCACCTAAGCCCCGCGGAAACAGCAACCTTTGTAAGTGAACTCAAAGCGGAAGCCCTGCTGCCCCTACTCCAGAGAGGGCAAATAGGCTTGACCAGCGATACTGAGGTTTGGCAAGGCGGACGCAGGTTTGGAAAAGCTGCCGATGCTGCTGCCGCGAAAGAAATGCTAGAAGCCTTGAGCGGCGCCACGCATGAAGTGCACAGCAGCATGACCTTGATCGATCCTGAAAACCTGATGCCCATGAGCACTGTGGTGAGCACTGTGGTTGTACACTTTCATCCCATACCACAATGGGCCATGGATCATTACATTGAGACCTACAAGCCTTTTGATAAAGCCGGAGCCTATGGTATCCAAGAATGGATTGGTCAAGCCTACATCAAAAGAATCGAAGGAAATTACAACAGTGTGGTTGGCCTCGACACGGCCGCACTAGTGCACATGCTTGAACCTTATTTCCAATAAAAAAGGCCGCATCAGCGGCCTTTTCCCTTGTTATGGAATGTTGCTTATGCGGGTTCTGTAATCTGTATATCCATCATCCAATTGTGGGTATCTTCTACTAACCCAGTGCGGATATCATTCAATATTTTCTTGATTTCCATCGCTTTGCCGTCTGTAGGGACAGGAATAGAGTAATTTGTCCCTTGGTGGCCTATGGTATCGATTTGACTTACCACAGCTGCCGTACCCATACCGAAGGCTTCTTTCAACGTTCCAGTTTTCGCCGCCTCGACAATTTCGTCTACGCTAATCATGCGCTCTTCAATCTTCCAACCCTGCTCTTTGATCAATGTAATGATTGAGCGTCTTGTAACCCCAGCCAAAATACGATCCGTTAATGGCGGCGTTAAGAAGGTGTCGCCCACGAGCAACATAAGGTTCATGGTTCCACTCTCCTCGATGTACTGGTGGTCACGGTGATCGGTCCAAATAACTTGGTTGTATCCCTCTTTTACCGCTTGCGCGGTAGGGTAGAATGAACCGCCGTAATTTCCTGCGGCCTTTGTGTATCCAATACCACCGCCAGTAGCACGCGTAAATTCTTGCTCAATCTTTACTTTAACTGTGCCGTTGTAATATGGACCTACAGGACAGGTAAGGATGCAGAAGGTATAATCATCACTTTGACGCGCGGCAATAAATTCAGAGGAAGCAAATAAGAATGGACGGATGTACAAACTATGATCTGCAGCCGAAGGCACCCATTGTGCATCGATTTCCAAAAGCTTCTTCAACCCATCCATGAAAATGTCCTCGGGAATCTGAGGCATCATCAGACGCTCAGCACTCTTATTCAATCTTGCAAAATTATCTAGAGGGCGGAACATACTGATTGTACCATCTTCTTTACGATAGGCCTTCATTCCTTCAAAGGCTGCTTGACCGTAATGCAAGGCATGCAAACCGTATGAAAACTCCAACTGTCCATACGGACGAATCTCAGGCTCTAGCCATTGGCCATTTTTGAAGTGACACACCAACATATGATCCGACATGTATTTTCCAAAAGGAAGGTTTGAAAAATCTATCGAGCCTATGCGGCTTTGTGTGGTCAATTCTATTTTCATGAGCTGCTGTTTTTGGGTCTACAAATGTACTAAATTTGTAGGACGAAATAGACCCAATGCATATGTAATTAGCAGTCTATTAAAGATTTGTATTTTAACCCATTACCATGAAGCAACATATTTTTGCAAGCCTTTTAGCATTTTCACTTTTTTCATGCCAAAGTGCTAATGATACCAGCCATTACTCGCAAGATGCGCAAGAAGTATCGACCACAGAATATTTCAATTTTGGCGACAGCACCTTCTCTGTGGAAGATGCTTTTTCTGCTGCAGAATTAGTATCAAACTTTGCTACTTCAGGAGAAGATACGGCTTGGGCCACTGTAGCTGGACCTATTACACAAGTATGTACCACCAAAGGTTGTTGGATGAGTACTGCCATTGATTCAAGCAACAATCTTTTCGTGGATTACGATTACGAATTCTTGCTCCCCACGAACAGCCAGGGCCAAAATATGGTGATGTACGGCTACATCTATTGGGACACAACAACAGTTGCTCAGCTGCGTCATTATGCCGAAGACCGTGGCGCAAGTCAAGAAGAGATCGAAGCCATTACTGAGCCTGTAGCAGAATATATGTTCAAGGCTAAAGGTGTAAAAATAGAACGTCCTGCCGATGCGTAAGATTCTCACCATTTCCTTCATACTTGGTCTCATAACCCTTGTGAGTTGTGGTGGTCCTGAGCAAGAAACGGCGCCAAAGAAAACTTGGACCCCGGAACTTGATCAACCTAGTGAACTTGCGCAAATCATGCGCGACATGCACGATGAAGCCACAAATCGCAAGCATTCCTTGGAACAAGGTCAACTTGATCCAACGCTTTCGGAGACGCTATTCAGTATGATCACGGCCCATCCAACCAAGCCGCACATGAAAGGCGAAGGTTTCGAGCCCTATGCCAAAAGCTTTATCGGCATTTATAACCAGATTCATGGCGCTGAGGAAATTGGCGTTCAAATTCAGGCGCACAACAACATGGTGGACGCCTGCATTGCCTGCCATACGCAGTTTTGTGACGGTCCTATTTCACGCATTGAGAAATTGTACGTGAAATAGATGTCGACAGCTGGGGAAAGACATATTACCCAAAGTGCCGACGGTAGTACCACGCTATGGGTGCCCGGCTTGGACGAGCATTACCACAGCATTCACGGCGCACTCACAGAAAGTCAGCATGTATTCATTGAAGCCGGGCTTAAAGCCATAGGTACCTCCAATGTTCGCATATTGGAGGTAGGCTTAGGCACTGCCTTGAATGCACGACTCACCTTAGACCAGGCGCAACAAGATGGCAGAAGCATAGCCTACGATGCGCTGGAAAAATTCCCACTGACCAAAGAGGAGATTGAAGCTGTAGGTTTGCAAGGCATGAGTAAAGAAGCGCCATTTCTAACCGCAACACCAGGAGCCGCAACTCAAATTACCGAGCAGTTCACCTTTAGACTGTTGGTAGAAGATGTGAAGTCTTTTAAAGGCGAACAAGGCTCTTACGACCTCATATACTTTGATGCCTTCGCTCCGAGTGCGCAACCGGATCTATGGACTGATGCAGTTTTTGAGAACATGTACGGCTTGCTCAAGCCCGGTGGCGCATTGGTCACCTATTGTGCCAAAGGCGTAGTAAAGCGCTCGATGAAGGCTGCGGGGTTCGAGGTAGAAGCCTTGCCAGGTCCTCCGCGAAAGAGAGAAATGACTAGAGCATGGAAAAGATAAGGCCAACCAAATTCACCCCTCGCTGCTACGCCTTCATTCAAAATGAAGAAGGTGCTGTGTTGGTCCTACGGGAACTGTGGAGCGGCGTGCACTTGAATAAGTTGCCCGGCGGTGGTCAAGAGGTTGGCGAAGGCATGCATGAATGCTTGAATAGAGAAATCGAGGAAGAATTCAGTTCTTTTGGTGGACCGCTGCATTGGACCCACATCCATACCCCTACTCATGCCTTTGTTTCTAGATTTCGTCCAGATGAACAGCTCATTCTGAACTATTTCAAAGCTCACGAGGCTGTGGTGGCCGATCAATGGGTGCTAAAAACCGACGAGAACTTGTTGCAAATGCTTTGGTTGCCTGCAGTTGAAGAAAGTGCTGGCTGGTTTACTCTGGAGAATGATAAGACAGCCTTCTTAGCTTTTTTGAAAACATTGGATCAATAGCCTAATCTGCGTCCAACGACCTTATTCACTTTCTCATACAATTTCTTTGGAGTGCTCGTGCGCCAAGATAGGTCGTCTAAGGTTCCGCCAAGCACAAAATAGGCGTCCAAACCGTACTGGCTGAGTTCTTGAATAACGTGAGGACGAAGATTGATAAAGGCCATCCACCCCTCTGGAACTTCCTCTAACCACTCGTCGTAATAATCAGGAATATCAGCATGGAAGTTCAGAATGTTCTCGCCTATCAAAATGTATTTGTCAATACCTTGGGGTATCAATTCATCCACGAAATCCCGCTTTAAACGCATGATGTCGTTGTGCACGGCATCGTTCCATTCTCCCAAGAATTCAATAATGCAATAGCCGGTTGCATAGTCTACAAATAACACCTTCAAGTACAAGGTTTCACAGCCGATGCTGTCCCATTGGGGATGAATGACGTGGTCGTATATGCTATCAGTGAAATAGACCTCACTATTGAAGTAACCATAAAAGGGACTTCTGGGATCTTCCGAAGCCTGGTATAGATGGCGCCAATTGTAATAAGGCTCAATAGTATGCATGGAGAAATAATTGTTTCAAGTGGTAACAAAAGTGGCGCAGCATTGTTAGTTTCACAACATAAATTTAAGCCATGGCCATTTTCACCATTACAGGTGCTACCGGATCAGTAGGACAAGCAATTGTTAACCAACTTCTTAAAGAAAACCATACCGTACGTGTTCTTTCCACGAGAAAAGGCTTGTCTATAGAGGGTGTAGAAGTTTATACTTGGAATACAAATACCGGGAATATTGATTTAGCCGCCCTCGAAGGTGCCGACCACCTTATTCATTTGGCAGGCGCCACAGTCAGTAAGCGATGGACGCCAAAATACAAGCAAGCCATCATGGACTCTCGCGTACAAGGCACCCAATTATTGATTGATGCCCTGCAAAAAGTTAAGAATGGGCCGTCGTCTGTGGTGAGCGCTTCGGCTATTGGGATTTATGGAAGTGACTTCAACAACGAACTTGACGAAACCTCACCTGCCGCAGATGATTTTTTGGCTTCGGTCACTAGGACTTGGGAGAGCTACACCCAAAAGTTTGAATCAAGCAGCTGCCGAAGTGTACAATTGCGCATCGGTATTGTATTGGACCAAGGCGCCGGAGTATTGGGACAACTTGAACCCCTTGTAAAATGGGGCATAGCCTCTCCTCTTGGCTCGGGTAAGCAATGGACCAGTTGGATTCACGTGGAGGATTTGGCCCGCATGTTCCTCTTTGCTGCCACCCAACCAATCCCTTCGGGCCCTTATAACGCCGTCGGCCCAAAACCCTTGACGAACAAAGCATTTACAAAGGAATTATGCCGTGCCTTGCGTCGTCCTATGGTCTTTCCTGTAGTACCGGGCTTTGCTTTAAAACTGGTCTTGGGAGAAATGGCAACACTCGCTTTGATGAGCCAAAAGGTTAGCCCAGAAAAAATAGTAGGTGCTGGATTTACCTTCCACTACCCCACAGCAGCACAAGCTCTCCAGCAGATTTACGGCAAATAAAAACCCCTACCATCAGGTAGGGGTCCGTTATCAATCTATTCTAAGCAAGCACCTTATTTGATCGCTTTCACTTTAATCGTTAACTCAATGCTGTGATCGATCAAATCATCTTTCAATGACTCGGCGATCGTAGCGTCGTCGCGATCGTGGAATTTAGCACCCCATAATGTACGGTCGATGCTGAATGTAGGTGCCATGAACTTAACGCCTTCCTCACCTACCACTACATCTGCAGGGAAAGTGATGCTGTTCGTTGTTCCACGAAGCGTTAAGTTACCGGTAACGGTGCTGTATTTAGTCGCCTCACTTGGATCTAATACCTCTACGATTTCGAATACTGCTGTTGGGAAGCTGTCCACGAAGAAGAAATCTTGTGATTTCAAGTGACCTTCTAAATAACCGCGCTTGCCTTCATCTTCAAGGTCAGTACAAGTGATAGAATTCATATCGATAGTGATCGTACCACCTACCAACTTACCGTCCGCTACTTCAAACGCACCTTCTTGTACATTCACGGTACCGAGGTGCTCAGATTGAACGTAAGTTTTGAAACCTCTCCAAGCCACAGTTGAACCTGAGTCCAAAGCTACAGTTTCTGCTGCGCCGTTTGCTGTTACTTCTTGTGCTTCACCGGTAGTTGCTTCTGCTGCTTTTTCTGAGTTACAGCTTGCAACGAAAAGGCCTAGGGCGGCCATCAATGCTAGTTTTTTCATTTTTGTAATTGGTTATTAAAATGGGTTACGAATGTATAACAGAAAAACTTGTTAGATGTTTAAACATCTATTAATTTTTTCAGGGTCCAATTTTATTAAAAATCCTTCTCTACAAATGCTTTCGACGCAATCGAAGTGCTAAAACACTCACGACCAATGCAACACTACCCGCAAGCAGATACGGGTACGAAAAATGAAGCCCATAGGCTACCCCTCCGATGGCAGGTCCTAGCACACGTGCGAGCGAACCAACACTCTGATTCGTTCCCAAAATTTTGCCCTGCATTCCCTCTGGCGCGTAGCTGCTCAACAGCGAACTCACCGTTGGCGTCAACAACGCATTCCCTAAAGACAGGAAGGTCATACACACTAACTCCAATCCAAAGTGATCCGTCGGTACATAAGGCATTCCGTATAGCCCCAAGGCCACAAACAAAGTCCCGAGCACCAACAAATTCCGCTCTCCGAACCAACTATTAAAATATCCGATCAAACCGCCCTGAATAATCACCGCTAACAATCCGATGTAGGCAAATACATACCCGATATGCATCTCGCTCAATCCAAAGTGTTCCGCCCACAGCAACGTGGCCGTAATCTGCATCATCGAGAAGCCCAATACATATACGAAGTTGATGGTAAACAAGGCATTGACCTCCGGAATATGACGGAATCTTACTAAATCCTTAAACGGGTTCGGGAAAAGATCGCTCGTCGCAGATTTCTCCACCAAAGATTCTTTTAAGTACAACCAAGCCATCAAGAAGTTTACCCCTCCCAATATGGCCGCGAAATACCCTACGCCAGAAACGCCATAATACTCATTGATCACCCCGCCAATAGATGGCCCGAAGATGAATCCTAAACCGAAGGCGGCACCAATAAAACCAAAGGCTTTCGTGCGCTGGTCTTGTGGAACCACATCGCTGATATAGGCCTGCGCCACACTTAAGTTTGCCGCACCAAAACCCTTCAACAATCTAGTTGCAAAGAGCAACCACAGCACCGTAGCATTGGCAAAGAGCACATAGGCAACTACCATGATTCCAATACTCACCAACATGATAGGGCGACGTCCGTACTTATCGCTCAAACCGCCCCAGAAACTGGCAAAGATGAATTGCATAATACTAAAGGAGGTACCCAATAGTCCCACCATCGCATCCGTGGCACCCAACGTCTTAGCGTAGGTAGGCAGGATGGGAATGATCAACCCAAACCCCATGAGGTCGAGGAAGATGGTCAGGAATAAGACTGCTAAGGCTTTATTTTTCATCCGAGGGGCTCGTCGTTATGGACTCTACTTTCAGCCCTTTTGAGCTCAAGCGATACGAATGTAGTTCTTTTGCCAACCAAACAGAATCAAACCACTCCAAAGCTTCCTCCTTGAACTGCTCAAAATCACGGTACCGCGCGCTAAAATGACCCAAAAGCAAATGCGTGGCTCCAGCTTCTTTCGCCACAATGGCCGCCTCCTTGGCCGTGCTGTGCATCGTTTCCTGCGCGCGTTTGGCCTTGTCCTCGCAGAAGGTACTTTCATGGTACAAAAGGTCTACACCTTGAATATAGGTCGCCGTATCGGGGGTGTACATGGTATCCGAGGCAAAGGCATAGCGCAATGGAGCGGGCGGATCGAAGGTGAGTTCTTTATTAGGGACTAATTGGCCCTCTTCACTCGTCCAATCTTTACCGTCCTTGATCCAGTGGTAATCACATACCGGCACCCCATAGGCATCGGCCACCAGCTTATTGAGCTTACGCGCCTGCTCTTTCTCCTCAAACAAAAACCCTGTCGTGGCGATGCGGTGCTTGAGTGGGAAACTCGAAATGGTATAATCCTCGGTCTCCAACAACACCTGCGGCACCTTATGTTGGGTCACCGCAAAATGTATGGAGTATGACGTGAAGGTGCCTGAAGCGCGGAATTGGGCCAAGATTAAATCCTTCAACTTCGGCGGGCCATAGACCGTCAATGGCGTCGTGCGGCCCAGCAAATGAAAGCTGCTCAACAACCCCACCAAACCGAAGAAATGATCGCCGTGGAGGTGTGAAATGAAAATGTGATTGATGCGCGAAAACTTGATTTTACTGCGGCGCAATTGCTTCTGAGTGCCCTCGCCACAATCGATGAGGAAATAGTGCTCCCGCATCTTCAACAGTTGCGAGGTAGTGTATTGGTTCGACGTTGGGGTGGCACTTGCCGCACCCATGACTACCAATTCCAGTGCCATTATTCCTTATTGAGTTTGCGCTTCTCCGCGAGCAAGTACAAGACGGCCATTCGCACGGCTACCCCGTTTTCTACTTGGTTTAAGATGATAGAGTGTTCACTATCGGCCACCTCAGAGGTGATCTCTACCCCACGGTTGATCGGCCCAGGGTGCATGATGGTGATCGGCTTTTCCAATCCGTCCAAATGCTCCATGGTCAATCCATATTGTGCGCGGTACTCCGCGATGGACGGGAAGTACTTGATATCTTGACGTTCGTGCTGTACGCGCAACATGTTCGCAACATCACACCACGCGATCGCATTCTGAAGGTCGTATTCCACCTTCACTCCCAGGGTGTGCATGTATTTCGGCACCAAGGTAGAAGGACCACAAACCATGACCTCTGCTCCCATTTTCTGAAGCAATAATACATTCGAGAGCGCCACCCGGCTGTGGACGATGTCTCCAACGATGGCCACCTTCGTGCCTTCAAGGGTACCCACCGCTTCACGGATGGAAAAGGCGTCGAGCAAGGCTTGAGTGGGATGCTCGTGGGCACCGTCACCGGCGTTCACGATAGAAGCATCGACATGTTGTGATAGGAATTCCCCAGCCCCTGGATTTGGGTGGCGCATGACCACCATATCCACTTTCATGGCTAGGATATTGTTGACCGTATCGACCAAAGTTTCGCCTTTCTTCACTGAGGAAGAAGCAGCAGAAAAATTCACCACATCAGCACTTAAGCGCTTTTCGGCTAATTCAAATGAAAGGCGCGTACGGGTAGAGTTTTCGAAAAATAGGTTGGCGATGGTAATATCTCTGAGTGTCGGAACCTTTTTAATGGGTCTATTGATGACCTCTTTAAATTGGGCTGCGGTATCAAGAATAAGTTGAATATCCTCTTTGTTGAGGTGCTTGATGCCTAGCAGGTGGTTGACAGAGAGTTCGCTCATGATGGGTTCTCAGTTAATACGACAGCATCGCGGCCATCGACCTCCTCCCACAATACTTCGACGCGCTGGGAAGCAATGCTGTCCACTTGACGTCCTTTGTAATCCGGTTGGATGGGCAGGTCGCGAGAAAATCTACGATCTATCAGGGTAAGTAATTCCATTTTTGCAGGTCTCCCGTAGCTCAAAATCGCATCCATGGCGGCGCGAATGCTACGGCCAGTGTACAGTACGTCATCCACAAAAACCACGCGTTGATCCTCGACCAAATGATCGATTTGCGTTCGGTTTGGTTGCAAGTGCCCCGGACGTCTGCGGAAATCATCTCTAAAGAAGGTGATGTCCAATTTTCCCGTGCGCACCTCAGTTACACCGTAGGTTTCTTTCAAAAGTTTGACTAATCTGTCCACTACTTGAACTCCGCGAGGTTGGAGCCCAATCAAAATAGAATTCGAAAAATCGCCGTGGTTTTCAATGAGCTTGCAACACAATCGATTCAATGCGATGTTCAGCTCTCTTGCATCAATGATTTCTCTTTTGCTCATGCCGCAAATTTACTATTTAATAGTGGGATACAATAGCTTTCAAGTCCAAGCCGGAAAAATTTCCACTGCTCATCAATGCCATAGCCTTGTTCGAACCATTGTTTTGAAGGGCCAATTCCAATGCCTGTGCATCATCAAAAACCTGAATACCAAGCCCAAAAGCCTCGTTCACATCCTCCTTACTCAGTGGCGGCAACTTCTTGTGTGCGACCGCTGCTGGGCTGTAATACACCCAGGCCTCATCGGCACCTTCCATCACCCCATGGTACTGGGGTAAAAACTCTGGATTCAAGCTGCTAAACGTATGCAATTCCAACACCACGCGCACCTGTCCAAACTGCTCCTTCAATGCCTTCACCGAAGCCCCCACCTTGGACGGGGCATGTGCAAAATCTCGGAACACTTTCGTTTGCGATCCTTCATGGAACACCTCCATACGATTCTGTGCACCAGTGAAGCTCATGATCGCATCATAAAACGCTTCCTCTTGAACGCCCATCTCGAGGCACAACCAACGTGCGGCCTCCATATTACTGAGGTTGTGAGCGCCGAAGACTTGGATCGGCATCATGCCCTCAGGCGTCTCAATAAAGGTTTGGCCATCTACAATCTCATAGTTTGGTAAAGAATAGGCAAAGTTTTTGACCGTGGCGTTGGAGGTTTCCACCACTTCTTTCAGTACTGTATCACGCTCGTTATAAATGACTGCCCCGCCGGCTTCGACGGTGTCGAGGTACAAGCGGAATTGGTCCACATAATCCTCAAACGTGGGAAACACATTGATGTGATCCCAAGCAATACCCGTAATGGCCGTGATATTCGGCTTATACAAATGGAACTTCGGACGACGGTCAATGGGCGAGCTCAAATATTCGTCCCCTTCCATCAC
>JAURAE010000023.1 GCA_030829675.1 Schleiferiaceae bacterium | reverse complement strand
CCTATTCCTGCCATCAAACTGGGCCGTGTGAAATTGCCTAAACTGCCTACACAACGTGTAAGTGTTGGGGGCGGTATGTATAGCAGTTCCTTTGCGGATGTGGTCTTCTCGTCACCGCGTTCGAGAAAGAACGTTTGGGGCATCAAAGCCCATCACGAGGGCGCAAGATCAGGTGTGCTCAGTACTGCATATGACCTACAGCCAGCCTACGAGAATTCCATACTCACAGACTTTCAGCGGGCGACGAAGAATTGGAACCTTAAAACCCAACTGCTTTTAGATGCAGATTATGCGAGTTTCTATGGGATTATGGATACCACGGGGGCGGCGGCATTATCGCCTACGCCGCACGAGTGGAACTTGAGTGCCGGGCTGAGCCAACAATGGTTGAGAACCTCGAATCCTACGTCCAAAGTACCTGCCGCCTACCGCAGTGGAGGCGTGGCTTACCAGTTCACGAATGCAGGTATTGGAGCACACGAGCATTTGGCGAAAACCATGCACCGCATCGAAGTTTATGCCGATGAGGCGCAGATTAATGTGGATTTAGGGTACCAATTTGGTCAATATTCCCTCACCGAAATGGTTTTTGAGCCTCGTACAAATCAGTACCATCATTTCTACCTAAGCCCTCAGACGCAAGGCAAAAACGGGATGTTGAACTACCAGTTTGGATTGACCTTCGCAGGGACGATAAATAACGAAGGCGTGGAGCATCAAGGTACCTATTACATCTTCCCAAACATCAACCTGCAAGCGGAGGTGTTGAAGCGTACCCTGGCCGTTTATGGCGGTTGGGATGGACGTGCTCAGCAGCAAACCTTGAGTGCCTTGTTGACCAATGTTCCTGTGATTTCTGGTGATCAGGCCTTGGCGCTAACGGGTGAGAACAGAGGGTATGTCGGTATGCAAGGCGCGTTGGCCGGAAAGCTGCAATACCGTGTGGAAGGTTCTTTGGCCTTTGTGATGAATGATGTCCAATTCGAAAGAGATAGTACTACCTCGACGATCAACGATATGGCGGCACTCCGAGTAGGTTATGCTAACTATACTCGATCTCGCCTTCGTGCGGAATTAAACTTGCCCATGGATGCCTTCACGGCCAGTGTATATACCGAACTCAATGCCTATGCGGGTGCCGATGAATTCATAGGCGCGGAAGGCCGCGTTTTAGGTGCCTTAATGCGAGTTGATCAGGGCGACGTGCACTTGACCTCCAATTTTAAATTTGTTGGAGGACGTTATGCAGGTAATTCTGAAAAGGGCATCTATGAGTTAGGCGATTACATGGATGTAAGTCTAGATTTAGGATATACCATTAACGAAAATTTAGGAGTGAGTTTAAGGGCATATAACCTGTTGAATCAACGCTATCAATTGTGGAGCGGTTACGAGGTTCGAGGAACTCGCGGACTGTTTGTGTTGAACTACCAATTTTAATGGCCTAAATCCTCGGGAAATCCCGAAAATGTTGATAACCTTGTTGGTAACTGCAAGAGGGGCTAAGGCCCCTTTTGTCGCTTTTTGAGCCCCTAAAAGTTATCTTTGTTAAGATAGCATTAAGCGAACTTACGCACTGATATTTATGAGTGAACAAGAGAAGAATTACGACGGTGGTTCCATCCAGATTCTGGAAGGACTAGAGGCCGTTCGAAAACGCCCCGCCATGTACATCGGAGACATTGGTCTCAAAGGATTGCACCACCTTGTTTATGAGGTAGTTGATAACTCCATCGATGAAGCATTGGCCGGTCACGCAAGTGATATTTACGTGACCATCAACGAAGATAATAGCATCACGGTTAAGGATGATGGTCGTGGGATTCCCACAGATATGCACCCCAAAGATGGACGCTCTACCCTTGAGGTAGTGATGACGGTCCTCCACGCAGGGGGTAAATTTGATAAAGATTCCTACAAGGTTTCCGGTGGTTTGCACGGGGTAGGGGTAAGCTGTGTGAATGCACTATCTATCATGCTCCACGCCGAAGTACACCGCAACGGTAAAAAGCACGAGGTGGAGTTTTCTCGCGGGGTGGCAAAGTACCCTGCACGTGAGATAGGTACTACAGATTACCGCGGTACCATTGTAACCTTTAAGCCGGACCACGAAATCTTCGAGGAAACCGAATACCATTACGAAATCCTTGCGAAGCGAATGCGCGAATTAGCCTTCTTGAACAAGGGTATCGCCATTACCTTGAAGGACCTTCGTGAACTCGATGAAAAAGGCGAGCCTATTGGTGAGCGCTTCTTCAGTGAAGATGGTTTGGCTGGATTTGTAAAATACATTGACAGTAACCGTGAGAAGATCATGCCTGAGGTCATGTATATGGAGGGTGAAAGAGATGGTATACCGGTCGAAGTTGCCATGCATTACAATACGACCTATAACGAGAACATTCACTCTTACGTCAATAACATCAATACCCATGAAGGCGGTACCCACTTAGCAGGTTTCCGTCGTGCATTGACGCGTACCCTTAAAAAGTACGCTGATGATAGCGGTATTTTGGCTAAAGAAAAGGTCGAGATTGCCGGCGATGATTTCCGTGAAGGATTGACCGCGGTAATTTCTGTGAAGGTAATGGAGCCTCAATTTGAGGGTCAGACCAAGACCAAGCTCGGGAATAAGGATGTTGGTGGCGCAGTCGATAAGTTGGTTGGTGAAATGTTGACCAATTTCTTGGAGGAACACCCGAACGAAGCTAAAGTTATCGTTCAAAAGGTATTGCTTGCTGCCAAAGCCCGTGTGGCCGCCAAGAAAGCGCGTGAAATGGTTCAGCGTAAGGGCACCATGTCTTCTATGGGTTTGCCTGGAAAGTTGAGCGACTGTTCAGAAACCGATCCTCAAGTATGTGAAATTTTCCTCGTGGAGGGTGATTCTGCGGGTGGTACGGCGAAACAAGGTCGTGACCGTAATTTCCAAGCCATTCTTCCGCTTCGTGGTAAGATCTTGAACGTAGAGAAAGCAATTTCTCACAAGGTGTTTGAAAACGAAGAAATCAAGAACATGTACACTGCCTTAGGGGTGAGTGTAGGAACAGAAGAGGATAGCAAAGCTCTAAACATTGCCAAATTGCGCTACCACAAGATTGTGATCATGACTGATGCCGATGTAGACGGTAGCCACATTTCAACGTTGATTTTAACGTTCTTCTTCCGTTATATGCGCGAGTTGGTAGAATTAGGCTACGTATATATCGCTACTCCACCGTTGTACCTAGTGAAAAAAGGATCAAAGCAGGCTTATGCCTGGGACGATAAGCAGCGCGATCAGATTGCTCAAGAATTTGGTGGCGATGGAGGTTCCGGTGTCGGTATCCAGCGCTACAAGGGGCTTGGGGAAATGAATGCGGAGCAGCTTTGGGATACTACTATGAATCCTGAGGAGCGCATCTTGAAGCAAGTGACTATCGACGATAGCGCAGAAGCGGATCGTGTCTTCTCTATGTTGATGGGAGATGATGTGCCGCCACGTCGTGACTTTATCGAGCGCAACGCTAAATACGCAAACATTGATGCTTAATACAGGCATAACGATACGAAAAGCCTCCTTTCTAGGGGGCTTTTTTGTATGCCTTGTACTCACTGCACTCGCGGGGTGTGAGCCTCAAAAGGAAGCGGATAAAATGGTCTTTAGGTATAATGAGCCGGCAGGCATACCTACCCTGGACCCAGCATTTGCTAAGGATAAGAGCACCATTTGGGCGGTACAGCAATTGTTTGAATCCTTGGTGGCCTTAGATGCCGAGAATGAAATAGTGCCTGCCTTGGCGGCTTTTTGGTCGGTATCTGAGAATGGCCGAGTCTATGAGTTCTCCTTACGCGAGGCCTACTTTCACGATGGAAGAAAGCTCAGTCCTGCAGATGTTGTGTACAGTCTCAAACGATTGCAAAACCCTGCTATCGCCTCTCCGGGCAGTTGGGTTTTGGACGATGTTTTGGGCATTTATGAAAGTGTGTGGGGTACGGTGATTGTTGAGCTTCATGCACCCAATGCCTCGTTCTTGTCCCTTTTGGCCATGCCGTATTGCGGGGTAATGCCTGCGGGGGCTGTGGAGGCGGCTACTTCGCCAGTGGGCACGGGCCCTTTCAAGATACACCGCTGGCATTATGGGGAGAAATTGGTCCTTCATAAACATGAGCAGTACTGGAAACAGGATGCCGAAGGGCAGCCTTTACCCTATCTAGACGGCATCAGCGTGTCTTTTTTACCGGACCAGCAGAGCGCGTTTTTGGAGTACCTCAGTGGGAACTTTGATTTTTTACCCAATCTCGACCCCAGCTTTAAGGACGATTTGTTGACCAAATCTGGTGAACTGCAATCGCGATACCAAGAAGGTCACCGGTTGGAGCGTACACCGTTTTTAAATACGGAGTATTTGATTTTCAATGCTGAAAAAGGGTTGTCAAAGGAACTTCGTTGGGCTCTTAATGCGGGAATCAATAGGGAAGAAATGATACAGTCCCTTCGCAATGGCGTGGGTATTCCTGCACGCGGGGGAATTGTGCCCTTTGGGTTGCCAGAATACCAGGATAGCATTGGGGCTGCCTATGCACCGGATTCGGTGGCAGCGCTGTTGGCCTCTATGGAATTGCCCGAACTGACACTGGTGACAGTTGCGAATTACCGAGATCTATGCGAGTACGTGCAGGGTGAGATGGCCGGCCTCGGTTGGTCCATAGCCGTCAATGTGGTGCCTTCTGCGACCTTGAGGAGTGAGAAAAGTGCCGGTACCTTGGACTTTTTCAGGGCTAGTTGGATTGCGGATTACCCGGATGCTGAAAATTACTTGATGCTGTTCTACAGCGGGTACAAGGCGCCAAATGGTCCGAACTACAGCTTGTATGAGAATGCACGTTATGATGCAATGTACGAGCAGATACGTGCCCTGCCGCCAGGTGAGGAGCGCAGTGCGTTGATGCGCAAGGCGGATCAGTACCTCATGCAAGAACAAGCGCTCGTGCCTTTGTTTTACGACGAGGTGCTGCGCGTTTACCCAGAATATGTAAGAGGTGTGGAGTCGAATGCCCTCAATGCCCTTAATCTTCTTGAGGCTCGGTTCGAGCGCTAAAAGTGGTGATTAGCGGGCGGTGATCGCTGAAGGCTACATCGCTGAGGTATTGTCCTGAATAAGGTAATTGTTCGTCTACCAAGGTCCAGTCGATGCGCAATGGCACGCCCTTTTGCAATAAAGGCAGGTAGGACCCCCATGCGCCGGACCCTTTGAAGAGGTAGGGATCGTCCAATTTCCAGAGTAAACGCGCATACAAATTCCCTCCCGGAACAGAGTTGAAGTCCCCAGTGAGTACAACAGGATAAGGACTTTCGTCGACCCATTGCAAGATGCTTCGCCCTTGTTTGCCACGGTCTCTGTCCGAACGGGCGATTTTCTTAGCCATGAATTGGCCCTTTTCAATCCATTCCTCGCGAGAGGGCTCAATTTCCATGTCCATATCCTTAATGCCGGTAGAGCTCAAATGGATGTTGATAATGCGAATAGTGTCGTCGGGGAGAGCGATGTCCGCATAACCTGCGCTCCGCTTCGCATAGGAGTTTTCTTCAATGGCCTCAAACACCAAGGAACCGTGGTTGATGATGGGGAATTTTGAATAGATCGCGGTACCAATTCTCTTGTTGTTCGGTGCATAGACCCGGTAAGGGTAGTGTGCGGCTACCGGATTGGCGACACTGCGACGCATCTCTTGAGTACACAAAATGTCAATATGTTCAGATTGCGTCCATCGCGCAATATCGTTGGCGATGCCGCGCTGCTGGTAAAAGGCGCGTACATTGTAGCTGGCCACCTTCCAAGTGGTTTGTTCGTTAGCCGGGGAGGTACCGATGGGAAATTGCGCCATCACTGGGAAAAACAGCAGCGCTAAGGAGATGAGGTTTTTGAGCATGTGCTGAGGGCGGAATCGGGCCCAGATCAGAATCATGATCAAATGTGGGAACAGTAAGAATGGAAACAGGATGCTTAGTACACCCGAGCCGGGGATCCAATGGCCGGGGAGTAATGATCCAAAACCGATAAGTAGTGTGGCGTAAAAGAGTCCTACGTTGAACGTTCGCAGTATCCAGAGGCGCTTTTTCACTGGTCCTTGGAGATTTTAAACAAATACGCCTTTTCCTCCTTACTCAAGCTGTCGTACCCCTTGTCCTTGATCTTATCTAGGATCTCATCCATTTTGGCAGTATCCGTTTTTGAGGCATCCGATTTTTTCGTCTTTACTTCCTCATACTTCGTATAATTGCGCTCGCCAAATTTGAAACCTTTGCGTTTGCGTGAGTTTCTGTAGAGGGTGTTGCGCACCGCATCGATCACTTGGAACAAGTATACGTTCCACTCGTGGCCGTTGCGCATACTGCGAATGAAGAAAAAAGCGACGATCGCGCCACCGAGGTGTGCGATGTGGCCACCGGCATTAGAGCCGGTTAAGCTAAGAATGTCGAGCAGCACGATGCCTGCGGCGAGCATCCAGTATTTCACTTCGAAGATTCCCCATAATCGAACCGGCATAGTAGGCAAGTACATGGCTCCAGCCACCAATACTGCAATGGTGCCGGCACTGGCACCAACCATGGATCCTGAGCCCAAAATAGGGCTGATGTTGTAGAGAATGATGTAAAGCAGTCCGCCGCCAATGCCTCCGTAGATGTACAATGCGAGCATACGCTTTTCGCCCAAATACTCCATGAGCATCTTACCCGAGAAGTATAGGATAAGCATGTTGAAGAGGATGTGGCGGAAGCTGAAATGTGTAAACATGTAGGTCAGCAAGGTCCACGGACGGGTGGCCAGTTTCCACGGATTAGAGGGCAGGGCCAATAGATCGTCGGCTAGGCGAGGGATTAAGCCCATCTGGCCGGTCAATAGCGTAGTAAATGCGTTGGAGATACTGTACAATAGAAATACCCCAATGTTGAGGTACAGCAATCGGGTCAAGTAATCGCCCTTGAATGCGTCGTGTTTGATTCTATCGATGAAGTCACTCATGTCCCGGGATATGGAATCTTAAAGGTACATTTCTCTGCGCCATTTTCGGATGAGCAGATAGCCGAAAAGCATCCCGCCCAAGTGGGCAAAGTGTGCGATGCCGCTATTGCTTACCGCAAAGCCGTTGTAGAGTTCTAAAAGGCCGTAGCCAATTACAAAATACTTGGCCTTGATCGGGAAGAAGAAGTTCAGGTAGATCACCTGGTTCGGGAAGGTCATACCGAACGCAAGTAGTACGCCAAAGACAGCGCCCGAGGCACCGACCATCGGCACGTGTAGCAATCTGTTCATCGCTCCCCACACCGGATCCGTATAGTTCATGCCTTGGTTAATGATGTCCCCGCCTTTGCTTAGAATCGTGTCCATGGCAGCAGTGTCGAGTTGAGCGCTTAATTGGAAATATTCCAACGCATTGACTCCAATCTGCAGGGCGCTGGCGCCTAAACCAGTCAAAAGGTAGTAGATCAGGAATCGCTTCGGCCCCCAGTAGTTTTCCATCGCGCTTCCCAAAAACCACAGCATAATCATGTTGGAGAAGATGTGGCCCAAGTTGCCATGCATGAACATGTGAGAGACTAATTGGACTGGGAGGAAGCTGTCCGATAGGGGGAAATAGAGCCCGAGCCAGTCCGTGATATCAATGCCGAAGGTGTTGCGAATGCTGTACATTCCAAGGAAGAACAGGCCGTTGATGATCAACAGGTTCTTCACGACGGTAGGCATTAAACTAAATCTGCGTTGTACGATCAT
Source organism: Schleiferiaceae bacterium (assembly GCA_030829675.1). Taxonomy (GTDB): domain Bacteria; phylum Bacteroidota; class Bacteroidia; order Flavobacteriales; family Schleiferiaceae; genus UBA10364. The sequence goes on along the minus strand of JAURAE010000023.1, from coordinate 6,952 downwards.
AATGCTTTTTCAATCTCTTCAGGGCTCCATTCTACGATGATTTTCTTGCCCTTAGGAGTGTATTGTGGGTTGGAACTGCTTAGGAGTTGTTCTCTTAACACGTAGAGTTCCTCTGCGGTTCTTGGATCTTGAGTGGCCGCCCCGTTTTGAGCGATGGCCAGGGCGATGCCTTTGAGCAGCTTGTTTTCGCCTGCTTCGTCTTGCTTGTGGTATTGTTCGAACAGTGATTCCAAGGTGGGAACGGCCTGTTCTACATTGAGCATCATCGGGATGCCTTTAATGTCGTATTCACCCTCCGTGGTTCCTGGGGCCAAGTCAAAGCCAGCGATGGTGAAATCTCGTTCGTGCTCTTGGTATAGCGCTCTCTCGGCCATGGACAAGGAAATGCTCTTTGGGAACAAAATTTGTTGCGAAGGCACGGTTGCATCTTGGAGCTTCGACCAGATTTGGTCGTACAAGATTCTGAAGCGGGCCCCTTTGATATCAATTACCAGTGCCTTTGCACCTAGTGTAGTGATGGCGTATTTGCCCCAGCGGATGATTTTGCCGCTGACGGGGTCTACAGGTAGGGCATCTTCGATGTTCCAGTCTTGTGGAGCGTCGAAAGCTTGTTGGGTGTTGAGGTATTTTTCGTTTTTAATACGCTCGTACCGCTCGTCATTGGACCTGATGCGCGGCGGAGTAGATTTAGTCGACTCGAAGGGGTTGAAGTTTGGATTGACTTGGATCTGAGGCGGTTTTGGAAGGTGTCCTTCAGGTAAGGGCGGGACTTTAAAGCTTTGTTCTGCATCAAAGTCAATGGCGGGAGCGACGTTGAACTGCCCAATAGCGTGGCGGGCAGCACTGCGTAGCACCGCGTAAATGGTGCGCTCGTCCTCAAACTTCACCTCGGTTTTCGTAGGATGGATATTTACATCCAAGCTTTGAGGGTCTACCTGTAAATGCAAGAAATATCCCGGATGGTGCTCTGCGGTCAAGACCTCCTCAAACGCTTCACGAAGTGCATTGTGTAGGTAGGGTGATTTGATGAACCTGTCATTGACAAAGAAGAATTGCTCGCCGCGTTTCTTCTTGGCAAACTCGGGCTTCAAAATGAAACCACTGACCTTCACGACCTCTGTTTCTTCCTCAATGGGCACCAGACGCTCATCGAATTTTCGGCCAAAAATGCCATTGATACGGCGGCGTAGGGGCTCAGGTTTGAGGTGGAACAAGGTGTTGCCGTCGCTTTTCATGATCCATTCGATGGAGGTGTGAACTAAGGCAACACGGTGAAATTCGTCAACACAATGGCGCAGTTCTACACGATCGTTTTTCAGAAACTTACGGCGTGCTGGCACATTGTAAAATAAGTTCTTGACCTCTACATAGGTTCCTTGAGCACAGGGGTAGGGGTTCTTCGCCACTATGCTGCCGCCTTCTAGCTTAATCTCAAGACCTAGACCCTCTTCAGCAATGTTCGTTCGCATCAATGTGTGCGATACAGCCGCGATGGAGGCCATGGCTTCCCCACGAAACCCTCTGGTATGAAGGTTGAAGAGGTCTTCGGCGTTTTTAATCTTACTGGTGGCGTGGCGCAAAAAACAGCGCTCGGCATCTTCCTTGCCCATACCACTTCCATTATCGGTCACTGAGATGAGTGTACGTCCCGATCCCTCGAGTTGCAAGGTGATTTTCGTAGCTCCAGCATCGATGCTATTTTCCAACAATTCCTTTACCACAGAGGCGGGGCGTTGCACCACTTCTCCTGCAGCAATTTGATTGGCTACGTGATCTGATAAAACAGCAATTATTGAACTCATCCTATATAATAAACGGCTACGGCCGCAAGTACTGCGAGGGCGACAAAGCTGATTAGGATGCGCTTTACAAATCCTTCACTTGCACCGGCGCTTCGTTTTCGACGAAGGTCCCAATTCTCTCGTAATCGATCGCGGTATTTATCTTTGTTTTGAAAGGGGATTTCGTCGATGCTTTCATTTCGTTTCAAGATCCGGAGCCGCTCCTGGCGCTCATCGTGAAATCTTGGCTGGTGTTGAAAACCGCGCGGTTGGCGTCGTTCGAAGAGTCCCATATCTTTCTATATTCTCATCTCAAAGGTAAGAACCCCTTGGCACTTTATCGACCTATGCACACACGCTTTCTAAAAGCCGTTTTTACAGCCTCTTTACTTACTCTTCTGCCGGGTAAAGGCCTTTATGCTCAATCGTTTAATGTAGACTCTGCCTTGAGTGCGATGTCTTTAGATGAAAAAATTGGTCAATTATTCATGGTCGCTGCCTACAGCAATAAAGGCGTAGAGCATGAAGCGGAATTGGAAAAACTCGTACGCGATTATCATATCGGAGGTGTTATTACAATGCAAGGCGGACCTGAACGCCAAAAGAAACTGCTGCATCGTCTTCAAAGTGCGGCGACCTTCCCCTTGCTCGTAGGGCAAGATGCGGAATGGGGACAAGCCATGCGCTTGGACAGTACCTACAAGTTCCCAACCTCCCTTACCGTTGGGGCAGCAGGCGGGGCTACGGATGCCTATGATTTAGGACATGTTTTGGCGGATGAATGTACTGCCGTAGGCGTACACATGAGTTTCTCGCCAGTACTAGACGTCAATACGAATCCAAACAACCCTATTATTGGTGCGCGATCCTTTGGTTCCGATCCAGATCTCGTGAATACACTGGGCGTAGCTGTCGTTAAAGGGATTCAAGAGAATGGTGTGCTGGCCTGTGGGAAGCATTTTCCAGGCCACGGCGATACCCATCAGGACAGCCATAAAACCTTGCCGAAAGTCGACCGCACCCTTAGTGAACTTATGGAGGTAGAGTGGGTGCCGTTCAAGGGGGCCATTGACGCGGGTGTTGGGGCTATTATGATCGCCCATTTGAATATCCCTTCCCTGGAGCCCTCTGGAAAACCCACGAGTCTTTCACGCAAGGTCATTCAAGAGATTTTGAGAGATCAATGGGGATATGAAGGCCTCATTATTACCGACGCGTTGAACATGAAGGGCGCTGCAGCCTTTGCACCTCCAGGAGAGTTAGAGTTGGCGGCGTTTGCCGCGGGCAATGATATTTTACTCTTTCCCATGGACGTGCCAAAGGCTACCAAAGCTTTCCAAGATGCCTTGGCCACAGATAAGATCTCCTTCCAATCCTTAGATGAGCGCGTGAGAAGAATCTTGGTGGCAAAATCAAATTGTAGGGCGTATTCGGATTGGCTCGAGGCTCAAAAGTCGGCTAATCCCACGCTGCTAACCTCAGACCACGGTTCGTTTGAAAGAGAAGATTTGAACCAAAGAGTGTCGTTCAACCTCATTCGAAATGCGGCGACATTATTGGAGCGCGGTACGGCTACTTTCCCGATAAAAAATATAGAGCAAAACTTCCTGCATATCGCTTTGGGTGATTTCGAATCGGCCACAACTGTGAAAGAATATTTGGATAGGTATGTAGGTATGTCTCACCATCACGGTGTAGATGTGGATGACCGTGAAATGGCATCCCAAGATGCCTTTGTGGTGACCTTCCATCAAAATGCGAAGAATCCATGGCGCCGCTATAAACTCGAAACCTATGAGAAAGAGCTGCTCGCGCGATTGGCGGCCACCGGTAAGCCCACTTACGTTGTGCATTTTGCCAATCCATATGGGGTGTTGACCTACCCCAATCTGGGACAAAATGTTAGAGTGTTGATCATGTATGAGAACGATGAATATGCCCAGTTATTGGCGCCTCAGTTCTTGTTTGGTGCCCGCGAGACCAAGGGTTCCTTACCCGTGGATTTGAACCAGTGGGGAAGCGTCGGAAATGGCGAGAAAACAGAAGAGTTACTTCGATTAAAGTACGGTATCCCTTTTGAGGTAGGCCTTGATGCGGGGCCTTTAAACCGTATCGATTCTACCGTAGAGCACGCCATTGCGGCAGGTGCTACTCCGGGTGCACAGGTATTAGTGGCACGACATGGTACGGTCGTGTATACCAAATCTTTTGGGTCACATACCTATGCTAAGTCAGCGCCGGTGGAGTGGACTGACCTATATGATATTGCCTCGGTGACTAAGATTACTGCTACCCTGCCAGGGATCATGAAATGGTACGAGAAGCAACCCTTATTATTGAAGACGACCTTAGGCAACCATACGAGCCGATTAGACGGTTCGGGCAAGGAGTACTTAGTGTTTGAAGATGTGCTGGCTCATCAAAGCGGATTAGATGCTTGGATACCGTATTACGTGCACACGATAAAATCTGATAGTACGAGGGGGTATTGGTACAGTTCGACGCCGCAATTGGGCTATACTCAAATTCATGAAGGCATGTATGTTCGTCAAGAAATTAGGGATACGATGTTTCATATGCTTGCGAAGAGTGAGATGAAGGCACCAGAATACCGCTATTCAGATTTGGGCTATTACCTGTTTCAGGAAATGTTGGAGGAGCGTTTTAACGAGCCTCTGGATCAATGGGTGACCAATACTTTTTATGGGCCCATTGGCGCTCAGCGACTCACCTATAATCCCTTAGAAAGAGGTTTTTCCCTGGATGAGCTCGTGCCTACGGAAGAAGATGGATACTGGCGCAAGACTACTGTGCACGGTCGCGTGCATGATATGGGCGCTGCTATGATAGGCGGAGTCGCTGGTCATGCCGGCTTGTTTGCTAATACGAATGATTTGGCTAAAATGATGCAGATGTATCTCAATGGAGGCTATTACGGTGGGGTTCGTTATTTCCAGGAATCGACCATTGAGAAATTCAGTAGTTGTGCCTTCTGCGAAATAGATAACCGACGAGGATTGGGCTTTGATAAAAAACAATTAGGCGATGGTCCGGGTCCAAGTTGTACCTGTGCCTCGGATCTAAGTTTTGGTCATACAGGCTTTACCGGAACCATGGTCTGGATGGATCCCAAAGAAGGGTTGTTATACATATTCCTGAGTAATCGCACTTACCCGGATGCAGAGAATTGGAAACTCAGTACCTTAGACGTCCGAACAAATATTCAGGGGTATCTTTACGACGCCTTGAATTAATCCCTAGCAAGAATGAAGATCGGTGTAGTTTGTTACCCTACCTATGGTGGATCCGGAGTGGTTGCCACGGAATTGGGCATTCAAATGGCTAAAAAAGGCCACGAAGTCCATTTCATTACTTATAGCCAGCCGGTACGTTTAGATACTCTTGAGGAGAACATCTACTACCATGAGGTAAATGTTCACGATTACCCGCTGTTTGAGTACCAGCCCTATGAGCTCGCGTTGAGTTCTAAAATGGTGGACACGGTCATCAATGAGGGATTGGATATACTTCATGTACATTACGCTATCCCGCATGCCTATGCCGCCTACATGGCGAAGAAGATCCTCTTAGAGGAGCACGGCAAGTATGTTCCGGTAGTGACTACGCTGCACGGTACCGATATCACATTGGTAGGTAAGAATCCGTCGTACAAACCGGCAGTAACCTTCTCCATTAACAAAAGTGATGTAGTTACCTCGGTGAGTGAGAGTTTACGTCAGGATACGTTAGATTCCTTCGATATTAAAAAAGAGATTGAAGTCATCCCAAACTTTATTGATCTAGAGCTCTATCGTGGAGATGAGAATTGCCGCCGTGCGCAAATCGCGCCGAATGGGGAGAAAATCATTACGCACATTTCGAACATGAGAAAGGTGAAGCGAATACCGGATATCATCAATGTTTTCGCCGGTATTCGTGCTCAAGAACATGCGGTGCTACTGATGATTGGCGATGGACCTGAACGCGAAAAGGCGGAACAGCAGGTACGTGAATTAGGACTGACAGATTGTGTGAAATTCTTTGGAAAGACCAATGAAGTTCGTCGATTGCTTTGCATGAGCGATTTATTCCTTCTGACTTCTGAATCCGAGAGCTTTGGTTTGGTGGCTTTGGAGGCCATGGCTGCAAGGGTGCCGGTATTGTCAACGAACGCTGGCGGGATTCCAGAGGTGAACGTCCATGGTCAGACGGGGTATTTATCTCCCGTGGGAGATGTGGCTTCAATGGTGGCGCATGGTCTATCACTCTTACAGGATCCTCAGCGATTGATGGAATTTAAAATGAACGCTTTAGAACGTGCCAAGGCCTTCGGGATTGAATCCATAGTTCCGAAATACGAGGCGGCCTATGCGCGCGCACTTGCGGAACGATACACAGTCTCATAAGAGACACCTATCCTTTGTTTAGGGTTGGTGTTCAATCGAGATAAGTTAAGTATTAATGCTTATTTATCCGCCTATTCTTTTGGTGCCGTATCCTAGTGAGTTGAGTTTGTCCATGGCTTTGTCGCGTACATTGCCTTGAAGCAGGATTTCACCATTTTTTGCGGATCCTCCGACCCCGCAATGTTGCCTGAGTTCCTTGCCCAATTCTTTGAGTTGCTCTTCCGGTCCTTCGAATCCCTTGATGATCACTACCTGCTTCCCGCCGCGGCCTTTTTTCTCAAAATGACAAAGCAGTAATTGCTCGGAAGGATCTAAAAACTCTTCGGTATCATCCACGGGTGGTTCAAAATCCGGATTTGTGCTGAACACAAAGCCTCCTAAGTCCTCTAAATTGATTTTCTTTGGTTTATCCTTTTTACCCATCTATGAATGATTTAATCACAAGCACTTCGAATCCAAAAGTAAAGGAGATTGTTCAATTATTGACAAAGGCTCGCGCTCGCAAACAGAGTGGGCTGTGTGTAGTGGAAGGTGCGCGTGAAATTCAGCGTGCTTTAGCTGCCGGTTGGACCGGCGTGGAGCTTTGGTCAAAGGAAGATGCCGCACAGGCACATTGGATGCAATCCTTTGAGCGGCAGTATATGGCGGGTGCCAAAGTATTTGAGAAAATTGCTTACCGCAGTAGTACTGAGGCCCATGTTGCGCTTTTTAAGCAGCGCCATTGGAAATTAGATGAACTAGGTGCATTATTAAGCGAGGCTCGTG
>JAURAE010000022.1 GCA_030829675.1 Schleiferiaceae bacterium | reverse complement strand
GCGCGGCTCGTGGTGTGTTGGTGGTAGAAGGGGTTGAAAAGCCTGGCAATGCCGGAGCCATTCTTAGAACAGCACAGGCAGCTGGGGTGGCTGCGGTGTTTTTTGCAGATGCGGCCTTAGATCTTTACGGGCCAAATGTCATGAGGAATGCTACGGGTGCCATTTTTGAAGTTCCTACTGTTTTGGGTACCAGTGCACAGGTTCAGTCGCTTTTGGAAGAGCACGGTTTTCAGATATACATTACCCACATGCACTCGGACTCGGTATCCATGTTTGAACTGGATTGGCCGGGGAAATCAGCCATTGTTCTCGGCGAGGAAAGTGGTGGGTTGAGTTCACATTGGCTGCACCAAGGTTATACGAATACTATTATTCCTATGGAGGGAGAGGCCGTTGATAGTCTGAACGTAAGTGTGGCGGCAGCGGTCTTGATGTACCACTGGAAGTCGAAGTTGGTATAAAGAAGTACGGCCCGCAAAGCGAGCCGTACACCAAACCAATAAACCTAAGCTACCCGTAAAGGTAGGGGATAAAGATAAACAGGATTTTGATACAAATGCCTCGATTGAGACTTAGAAAGTTTCTGAAATACATAATAAGTATTAAATACCACTATTCTTGAAATCAATTTGTCTCAATTGAGACTTTATTCTGTTTGATCAGTGCAGCGCCTGTTGGGCTCTCTGTTATATGAATAATTTCTTCGGGTGTACCTGCGTAGAGTAGGTGTCCGCCAAGCTCTCCACCCTCCGGGCCAATCTCGATTAGATAATCTGCTCTGGCAATAACATCTAGGTCGTGTTCAATGACTAGGACAGTATGTCCCATCTCAACTAGTGCATCGAAGGCCTTCAAAAGTTTGTTAACGTCGTCAAAATGTAGACCTGTGGTCGGTTCATCGAATAGGAAGAGTGTATGTCCTGCTTTTTCACCTTTGGATAGGAAGAACGCCAGTTTGACGCGTTGCGCTTCCCCGCCGCTTAATGTCGAGCTGCTTTGTCCGACCTGCGCATAGCCTAATCCTACATCCTGAAGGGGCTGCAGCTTTTTGACAATCTTGTGTTGTTTATGTATTTTGAAGAAGTCAATGGCTTCGTCAATAGTACTTTCAAGGATATCGGCAATATTCTTGTCCTTATACGTAATCTCAAGGATTTCAGCTTTGAATCGCTTACCGGCACACGTCTCACAAGGCAAGTGGACATCGGCCATAAATTGCATCTCAATGGTTACCTCGCCTTCGCCTTGACAAGCGTCACAACGACCGCCATCGGTATTGAAGCTGAAGTGCTTTGCTTTATAACCTCTAATTTTTGCCAGTTCAGTGGAGGCATAAAGGTTTCTAATATCGTCGTAAGCCTTTAAATAGGTTACTGGGTTTGATCGGCTTGATTTTCCAATGGGATTTTGATCGACCAATTCTACTTGGTCAATACTTCCCAAATCCCCGCAAAGCTCCTTGTGAATTCCTGGGCGCTCGCTCACCTCATGGAAGTGTTTCTTTAATGCTGGGTATAGAATTTTCTTTATCAGGGTGCTTTTGCCCGATCCGCTTACTCCTGCAACTACGCTGAATACTCCTAAGGGAAACTGAACGTCAAACCCCTTGAGATTATGGTGTCGAGCACCTTTGATCTCAATCCATTTTTTTGCTGTTCTCAGTGCTACAGGACTCGTAATGCTTTTGCTGCCGTTCAGGTATTGTGCGGTTAGGGAATTAGGATTGGCCAGTACTTCCATTGAAGTACCTTCTGCCACTATTGTTCCACCCAAATTACCCGCAGCTGGACCGATATCAATCAAGTAATCGGCCGCATGCATGAAGGCTTCCTCATGTTCGACCACCACGACAGTATTGCCCTTGTCGCGTAAGGCATTGATGACCTTGATGAGTTGCTCCGCATCCTTCGCGTGCAGCCCTATGCTTGGCTCGTCCATGATGTAGAGTGAGCCAACAAGTGAAGAGCCGAGGGAGGTGGCCAATTGTATGCGCTGGCTCTCGCCGCCGCTCAATGTGCTGCTCACTCGATTTAAGGTGAGGTAGGGAAGGCCTACGTCTACAAGGAATCCTAATCTACTTTCTATTTCCACCAATAGACGCTTTGCAATGGCCGCATCTTGTTCGCTCAAGACTAAATCTTTGAACCATTGTTGCAGCTTATTAAGTGGCATTTCTACCAGAGCCTCAATAGCGGTATTGTTGATTTTTACATAGCTCGATTCCGGGCGTAATCTTTTGCCTTTACAAGTAGGGCACTTCGTTCTTCCGCGGTAACGGCTGAGCATCACGCGAAACTGAATTTTATAGCTCTTACTTTCTAAATGTTTAAAGAAATCGTCAATGCCCTTGATGCCTTTGGCGCCTTCCCATAGCAGTTGCTTTTCCGCATCATTTAGGTCGATATACGGCCTGTGAATGGGGAAGTTGTGCGCTGCCGCTCCGAGGATGAATTTTTCTTTCCATCGCTTCATCGTTTCACCGTGCCATGGTGCGACGACTCCTTCGTATACACTCAGGTGTGGGTTGGGAATGACCAGGTCCTCGTCAATGCCCATGATGCTTCCAAATCCTTCACAAGATGGACATGCTCCCACAGGATTGTTGAAGCTGAACAGATCGGTGGACGGCTCCGTAAAGCTCATGCCATCTAGTTCGAATAGATTATTGAAAATTAAGGGAGATTCACCATTAGCGAAATCAATCCAACATTCTCCGCGTCCTTCAAAGAAAGCAGTTTGAATTGAATCTTGGAGGCGGTGCTCGTTTTCTTCGTCGCCTGGTCGAACGACCGCACGGTCAACCACCAAGTGAATCACCTCCTCGTTATAGGTGCCTTCTTGAATGACATCTTCAATGCGCTCCACACTGGCGTTGTGGAGGATGCGGGAGAAACCCTGTTGGGCAAGTATATTCAAGTGTTGTTCAGCCGTCCGGTCGCTATAAGTGACGGGCGCTATGATCATGAATCGCGTTCCTTCTTCGAGCGTATTCAGGTGAGCTATGACATCTTGAACTTGGTGTCTTTTAACTTCTTCTCCGGAAATAGGAGAATAGGTGCGTCCCACACGGGCAAAGAGCAGCTTCAAATAATCGTAAATCTCTGTGGTCGTTCCGACAGTTGATCTAGGATTTCTGCTGCTCACTTTTTGTTGAATGGCCACAGCTGGTGGGATTCCTTTGATGGATTCCACTTTTGGTTTGTCTAATTTTCCTAAGAACTGGCGCGCATAGGCGCTCAAGCTCTCAACATATCGTCTCTGGCCCTCTGCAAACAAGGTATCGAAGGCAAGGGAGGATTTGCCGGAACCGCTGACCCCGGTGATGACGACTAATTGGTTACGCGGAATACTGACCGAAACTTGTTTCAGGTTGTGGACTTCAGCGCGTTTAATGTCAATGGTTGGGGTCATGAGCAAACAAGGATAAACAACAAAAGTAACCCTTTACTTGTTTGTGAAAAACCGTTAAAGCTTCGAATATTTGGAACGGTATTTGGAAGTTTAACCTATATTGGACCCTGTAAACACTAAAAAGAAGTACTGCTTATAGAAAAACTGCTACGCTAAAATTTGATTTTATGATGTTAAATCAGAGTGAGGACCATGTTCTTGTGGAACTCTACCGTAGCGGAAACGAGCGTGCTTTAGAGGTGTTAATCCGAAGACATCAAAAGCGCATCTTTTTACAGATTTATTCCAAGGTCCAAGATCAGGACGTTGCGGATGATTTGTTTCAAGAGACTTTCATCAAGATTATCAAATCCTTGCGTAAGTCGAATTATGAGGAGAAAGGAAAATTTCTTCCTTGGGCTTTGCGCATTGCCAACAATACAACCCTTGATTATTTCCGCAGAGAAACGCGCAAAAAGGAAGTGCGTTCAACCGGCGAGTATACGGTATTTGATACCTATGGTGAATCAGATCGTCCTATTGAGGTGAATTGGATCGAAGCCCAGATCAATGAAGACCTGCGCAAGTTGATTGATTATTTGCCGGAAGAGCAGCGTAAGGTGCTGCATCTGCGTATGTTCTGTGAATACAGTTTCAAGGACATCGCCGAAGAAACAGGAGTGAGTATCAATACAGCTTTAGGTCGTATGCGTTACGCTATCAGCAACATTCAAAAGCTGATGGCGCAGCATAATATCAGCTTAGAACAATAAAAATCTGACTGGGATATACGAAGCAGGAATAAGTGCCGTTATTGATGTATCACTAACAGATACACTATGGCGAAAACCTTACCCTACGAAAACTTGGACGTGGGAGCGTCTGAAAAAACCATCCAAAGCATTCTAGAATTCAGTAAAATCACGGCAACCCTGCCATTACCAAGCAGCCCGCAAGATTTGGAATTCTACTTCAAAAACTAAAAAAGCCCGCATTCGCGGGCTTTTTTTCTAATTCGCTACATCTGAGAAGAATTTCAAGCGAAGCAGCTGTAGTTCTTGCTCGTCGTAATCGTCCCCAAATTCTTCGAGGAGTTCATCCATGGAGCCGTGTTCAGACTCTTCCGTTAAAAAGTCGAATACCTCCTCGATGCTGTCCTCATCCATGATGTCTTCGAGGTAATAATCAAAGTTGATCTTGGTTCCGCTCAATACGATGCTTTCCATTTCTTCAATGAGTTGGGCCATCTTCAATCCTTTGGCGCTGGCGATATCGTCGAGCGGTAGTTTGCGGTCCGTACTTTGAATGATATACACCTTCAGCGCACTCTTATTGGCCACGCTCTTAAAGACCATGTCTTGCGGACGATCGATGTCGTTTTCCTCTACATAGGCTGCAATAGCGTCGACCATAGGTTGCCCAAATTTCTTGGCTTTTCCTTCACCGACCCCTTGAATGTTTTTCAATTCATCCAGTGTACAAGGATAGATGGTGGCCATTTCGCTCAGAGAATTCTCAGCGAAAACGGCATAGGGAGGAACACCTTTGCTATTGGCGATTTTCTTTCTGAAATCTTTGAGTATGCTAAGTAGCCCCTCGTCCATGGCTACTACCTTTTTAGACTCATTGGCACCACTGTTTAAAGTGGTGTAATCTAGTTCCTTTCTGACTCTAAAAGCCTTCGGTAATTTCCCTGCTTTTCCTTTTTCAGTGACTTGTACTGTTCCGTAAGACTCGATGTTTTTCTCAAGGTAGTTACGGATGATTCCTTGGCGAATAACTGCGCGTAGGTGGGTCTCAGATTTGTCTTTATGCTTGCCCCAATTTTCTAACTGGTCCGCATTATTTTGCGATAGGATGGCCGTCATAGAGCCGCGTAAAATATTTACGACTTCTGAGGTTTTAAATTTACCATGGGTTTCTAGGATACACGAGATTACGTCCAAAAGCTCCCGACTGGCATCTACTTTCTCTCGCTCATGGCGGCAGTTGTCGCACATCTTCTCGCAATCATCTTCGTGGAAAGATTCTCCGAAGTAGTGCAATAGTACACGTCGTCTACAAATGGCGGCCTCGGCATAACCGGTTGCCTCTTCGAGCAGTTGACGGCCTATTTCTTGTTCACTGACGGCCTTCTTGCTCAAGAATTTTGCCAATCGTTCGATGTCTTTAATGTCAAAATACGTAATGCAGTTCCCCTCTCCACCGTCGCGTCCCGCGCGGCCGGTTTCTTGGTAATAGCTTTCCAAGCTTTTGGGCATGTCGTAGTGCAGTACGTATCTTACATCTGGTTTATCGATCCCCATTCCAAAGGCGATGGTCGCGACAATGACGTCGCAATCCTCATTGAGAAATGCATCTTGGTGCTTCACTCGTTTGGCAGCGTCTAAGCCCGCATGATATGGCAGGGCATTGATGCCGTTTATCGCTAGTTGTTCGGCTAGATCCTCAACTTTCTGACGCGAGAGACAATACACGATGGCACTTTTGCCTTTGTTTTGGCTTAAAAGCTTGATGATGTCGTGGTCGATATCGCGTTTTGGGCGTACCTCGTAATAAAGATTGGGCCTGTTGAAGCTGCTCAGGTAAATATCGGGCTCGTCCATGCCCATGGTCTTGATAATATCCGCTTGCACTTTGGGCGTTGCAGTCGCTGTTAGGGCGATGATGGGCTTGCGCCCTAGAGCTTTAACACTCTCTTTGATGGTTCTGTAATCTGGGCGGAAATCATGTCCCCACTCGGAAATACAATGGGCTTCATCAATGGCGAAAAAACTAATGGTGATCTGCTTGAGCAACTCGATGTTGCTGTTTTTGTTGAGCGATTCTGGTGCGACGTAGAGCAACTTGGTTTTTCCTGCTTTGAGATCCTGGTGTACTTGGTCCAATTCCTTTTTGGTCAAAGAACTGTTCAAGACGTGCGCCACACTATCCGATTCGCTGTATCCGCGAATGGCGTCTACTTGATTTTTCATCAAGGCGATTAATGGGCTTACGATAATGGCAGTGCCTTCCGCTGCAAGCGCAGGAAGTTGGTAACAAAGGCTCTTTCCTCCTCCAGTAGGCATAATGACAAAAGTGTCTTTTCCGCCGCTAATACTTTCGATGATTGCGCGTTGGTTGCCTTTAAATTCCGCAAAGCCAAAATGTTGTTTGAGGTGCTGCTCCCAATTGGTAGACATGCTGCTTGTACTTTGGTTTTTTAATATACGGGATTTTCAGAGGTTTTCGAAGGTACTAAAGATTGTTTTTCGGATTTTTGACCTCGAAAATTTTATGAACAAGCACAAAGACAAGAACAGTATGAGCTTCATGGAGCACCTCGGTGAGCTCCGTTGGCATTTGATGCGATCCTCTATCGTAGTCGTGATTTTCTCTGTCGTTGCGTTCTTGGGCAAAGCGATCATCTTTGATCAAATCATCTTTGGTCCTAAACAGCCTGATTTCCCAACGTATACCTTCTTTTGTTGGTTGTCTAGTTATATCGGGGGCGATGTATTTTGTTTTGATGAGGTCCCGTTCGAATTGTTGAATATGCGCATGAGTGGCCAATTCCAAATGCACCTATGGGTAAGTTTGGTGGCCGGGCTTATCATAGGTTTCCCCTACGTGTTTTGGGAAATTTGGCGATTCATCAAGCCTGGTCTACATCAAAACGAGCAGAAGAGCAGCCGGGGCGTCATCTTTTTTACCACGCTCTTATTCGTCGCGGGTGTGCTGTTCGGATATTATGTGATTGTTCCTTTGAGTGTCCAATTCTTGGGGACCTACGCAGTGAGTGCGGAGGTGGTGAACAGAATTGACTTGACCTCGTATATCAGCATGGTGAGTTCGGTGACCTTGGCGACAGGGATCTTGTTCCAATTACCTATTGCGGTATACTTTCTGTCCAAAGTGGGCGTTGTTACCCCAACACTATTAAAGAACTACCGCAGACATGCCATTGTAGGTATTTTGTTGCTCAGCGCCATTATTACGCCTCCAGATATTGCTTCGCAAGTATTGGTGACTCTGCCGGTGCTCGTTTTATATCAAATCAGCATTTTTGTGAGCCGACGAGTTTTAAAAAGGAAAAAAGTTGTGAACGCTTGAAGTTAGAAGCAAGAAATATTGTCAAGAAGTACCGCTCTCGCACCGTAGTAAACGATGTGAGTTTCGAGGTGAACCAAGGCGAGATCGTGGGCCTGCTGGGTCCGAACGGCGCCGGTAAAACCACTAGCTTCTACACCGTGGTAGGACTAATTCGTCCCTATAGTGGAAATGTACTACTCAACGGGACGCCCACCGAGAAACTTCCGATGTACAAGCGTGCGCAAATGGGCATTGGGTATTTGGCTCAAGAAGCTTCCGTGTTCCGCAAGCTTAGTGTGGAAGATAATATCAAAGGCGTATTGGAAATGACTTCCTTGAGCAAGGAAGAGCAGGCGGAGCGCTTGGAGGAACTGCTCAATGAGTTCGGTTTACAACTCATTCGCCAGACGCGTGGTGATTTACTTAGTGGAGGAGAGCGTCGCAGGACGGAGATTGCTCGTGCCTTGGCGACAAAACCAAGTTTCATTTTATTGGACGAGCCTTTTGCCGGTGTGGATCCCATTGCTGTCGAAGATATTCAGAGCATTGTTGCAGGTCTAAAGGAGAAGAATATTGGGATTCTCATAACGGATCACAATGTTCAGGAGACCTTGGCCATTACTGACCGGACGTATTTGATGTTCGAAGGTAAGATCTTGAAGAGCGGTACCGCGGAGGAATTGGCCGCAGATAAACAAGTGCGCAAGGTGTACCTCGGTCAGAATTTCGAGCTCAGAGCGCGCAAATAGTTTGCAATCCTAGTTTTTATTGGTGGTTTTGGAATGCGAGGGGCACGTCCTTCGTAGGCTTTTAGCGTAGGTGCAAATCGCTCCACCGCCGCGGCATACAGTGGCATGTCATAGGCATTCATCTCCGCCCAAACTGCTCCCGGTTCCATCGTTTTCTTCCCTCCCTTATTGTGGTGCTCTGCTTGGGTGTTTTTCCAATCCAGCAGCTCCCCAAAGTAGGCGATAGAGGCCGCGTAGTGTTCGGTGAAGCCGACGGCATCTAGTCGGTCAAAGTTTTTTAACGCCTTCTTCAATACTGTCGGGTCCTTCAAGAATTCTTGCTGATTCAAATACCCACTCAAAAACGCCGTTTGACGGTTGTTGCTTTGCACCAATCTCGTGAAGTCCTCAGGCGTATGGATGCCTTCCATGAGCTTCTCGTGCTTTTCGTTCATGCGTTTGCTGTAGTGGTTGTAATGGCTCATGCTGCGGGCGATGGGCTCGCGGAGCAAGGTCATCACCATGGCCTCAGATTCAACCACTACGGGGCGCAGTGGAAAGTGGCCATAGATGCATTTGATCTTGGGATCGGCCAAGGCTTCGGCCAATCTTTGGTCCAGATTTTCATGGGAATAGATGCCTGTTCGCTCGTCTTCGCGGTAATTTGACTCCAACAATAATCGCAAGGAAGTCCCTGCGGTCTTTGGGATGTGGATAAAAACGAGTTTCTTTGAATTCGACATTGGCCCGAAATTACGTGTTAAAAAGCAAAGTACAACCCCCAGTTTTAATTCTAGGCATGCACCGCAGCGGTACGACTATGGTCGCTGAGGCGCTGAATAGTGCGGGGGTCTATGCAGGGGCCATCTGCGACCACAACAGAGAGCCGCTCTATGCGGTCGACTTGAACGAGAGAATGTTGGAGGCCGCAGGAGGGAATTGGTGGCAGCCGCCCGCGAGCGATACTCTTGAACAGGCCCTGGCAAATTTTCAACCAGAACTTGATTCCACGCATTTGTATGCGGCACATCTCAAGGTAAAAAGCGGGAAAAATTGGCGCCAAAAGATGCACTACAACGGGCCGTGGCTCATCAAAGATCCGCGACTCTGTCTCACCTTGCCGTGGTGGCTCAAGCGCTTTCCAGAGGCGAAAGTCATCTGGGTATTGCGCGACGAAACATCGGTGATTAGCAGTTTGCTGCGTCGACAGGAAAAAAGCGACGAAGCGCAAAGCGAGCTCGATGCAGCAAAAGCCCTCGAACTGCACCGCACATACAATGCACAAGCCTCCGCGACTTTGAAGGCGATGGGGGTGGATTACCGCGCCGTACGCTACGAAGATTTGGTTTCCTCAGAGGAGGCTGTTCAGCGAAAAAGCTGGTTTAGTTTGTACCAATTCGCTTCTGTAAAACCCGGCCAGCTCCTCGGTTTCAAGGCGCGCCACACGGCCCAATCTCCAGAGGCTGAAACCGCCGCGAAGACTGCACTGCCCACCGACGGTCCTTTGGTAAGTGTGATCGTTCCAAACTACAATCACGCGGCATTTTTGGATAAGAGAATTGGATCCATAGTACACCAAACCTACACCAACATTGAGATCCTCTTGATGGACGACTGCTCCCCAGATCATAGCCGCGAGGTGCTGCAGCGATGGGCGGAGAAAGACGAGCGGATTACCACACTGTTCAATGAGACCAATTCCTGCAGCCCGTTCGCGCAATGGGAAAAAGGAGCGAATTGGGCCCAAGGCAAATACCTGTGGATCGCCGAAAGCGACGACTATGCAGAGGAAGATATGCTCGCCCTGCACGTGCATGCCCTCGAATCCAACGACCGTGCCGTCCTGGCCTACAGCCACAGCCACATGGTGGACGAACACGGCACATTCCTCCGCGATTTCAAGGAAGATTACGGGTTCATCTTCGGCGACGCTTCCAAATGGTCCCGCGACTTCACCTGCTCGGGCAAGGAAGAGGTGGCCCGCACCATGGTCTTTTCGAACACCATCCCCAACGCCAGTGGGGTGTTGATGCGCAAGAGTGCTTTTGATGAAGTAGGCGCCCCCGCCACAACTTGGCGTTTAAACGGTGATTGGCTTTTCTATGCCCAATTACTCCAACTCGGCGACCTCATCTTCTTCGCCACCCCGAGAAATTTCTTCCGTTTCCATACACAAACCCAACGCAGCCGTGCCATCGCCAGCTACGAAGCCTTCGACGAGATTTTGGCCATGTACCAAATCTTCGAAGACCGACAATGGACCACCCCGGAAATCCTCACCTCCGCCCGCGGCCAAGTCGCCATGTGGTGGGCCGGCAACGTATTTTCCATGCGCTGGACCTTTAACGTCCTCCGCAACAACCTGCGTCTATACCGCACCTTCCGTCGCCACCGCGCGGGCCTTTCACTATTCCTTTTCAAAAGTGCCCTAATCAAAACCACTGGCGGCTTCATCAAAGCCATCGGTCTCAAGAAACCGGTCAAGCAATTAGCGGCTAAATTGTTCCCTAAAACCTTCTTCCCGTACTAAATGAAGATTTCCATCATCATACCGGCCTATAATGCGGGGGCAACGCTTCGCGAAGCGTTGGATTCTGTGCAAGCCCAGAACCACGCCCCGCACGAAGTCATCGTGGTGGACGACGGTTCTACCGATGATACGGCGGACATTGCACGTACCTACCATGAGGTCCTACCCCTGGTGTTGGTGCAACAGGCGAATGCAGGTCTGGGCGCGGCGCGCAATGCGGGAATGGACAAAGCGACCGGGGAGGCTTGGGCGTTTTTGGATGCGGACGATGTGTGGGGCGCGAATAAATTGGGCATTTCGGTGCGCTACTTGGAGAAATTTCCTTCGATTCAATGGTTTTACACGCCCATTTTTGAATGGAGTCCTGGAGATGCTGGGGCGAGGATGCGTGTGCGCGCTTGTCCAAAGATTCGAACCGTTGAAGATTTCTTGGCCTTCAATCCCATTGTCCCGAGCACGGTGATTATGCGCTCGACTGTGGCATTTCGTTGGGAGGAAGATCGCGAGTTGCAGGAGGACGCTGGCGCCTATTTGGCGTTGTTCTCTAAGGGTGTGATGCCCATGAAGATTCCACATTGTACGACCAAATACAGATTGGATTTCGGGATGACGGCAGATGCCGAAGGGCATGTGGGTAAGGTGATGCGAGCGGTGGAGAAGGCTAAAGAATTGGGCCACATTAACGATACTCAATTTGCACTTTATGAGGTTCGCAAAGCTTATGAGTTAGCTCGCACCTATAAAAAGCGTGGCGATCAGGCCATGCAAAAGCGTTGGAAGGAAGAAGCGTTGCGTAAAGCCGAAGGGGCAGAGGTACCTGCTCGACTTAAGTGGCGTTTGCGGTTTTTAATCTAACCAACAAACGAGCCCGACGGTCAAAAAGGAGAAGGGGTAATCATTCAGCCCGCGGGTCCAGCTCAATTGTGTTTGTCCAAAAGATAGGTTATTGTTCCACTGCAGCTCTAATAGCCTCGGCCAATCTCCATCTCGAAAGTATCCTGTGAAAGAGCGCACTCGAGCACTTAGAATAGTTTCGTCCTTTTGGAGTTGAAGTCCTATGTTCCCGAGAAAACCGTCGTTCTGAGGGTAATCGACCCAATGGGTCTGGTAGACTTGGAACCCGGCATTCGTTGTTATTGTCGGTGTCCAGTGACCTATGTCGCCCAAGCTCTTCTGATGCGAAAAGAAAAAGGCATAGCCTGGTGCATCGGTAAACCGCGCTTGAGGTAGCGGCCCTGCAGCCGTTTTGGTGTGGAAGGTGAACCACACGGCTTCACGATCGCTTTCCCAAAGTCGAGTGCTAATATCGATCAAGACATCCCCGGCGAGCACGCCTTCACCGTCCTCGTCTCTAGAAATCCGCAAGTCTCGTACTTCTTCCGACATGCGGTAATACTCTATGCTCTGATGTGTAATGTGAATCTCCGTGTGGCCCCTGTCCCAATGCAATTCGTTGTGCAAGCTCAAGAAACTATCGTCTTCGATAAGACTCATCTGTGAGCTGCTCTTCAAATAGCTGCGGTCACTTCGCTGTAGGGTTGGAATAGGAATGGCATTTGGGCCGAGATAAGCATGAGAATATTTCATGTATTGCGTCCAGGGCGTCGCTCCGTCCCAATTATGTATTTGATTCCACCAATCAAGTTGGGCCTGTGCGTTGAACGAAAACAGCACCAGTACTATGAGCAGGACCCTGCGCATTACTCGAGATCCGTTTGGATTTTCTGACGCAGGTACACCAAATTCGGGTTCTTTTCCGCCATGTATTTGAATTTCTCTTCCGGCAAATACAGCTTACGCGTTTGCTCGCGTTCTACCATTTTAACCTCAAAGCGAATGTTTGCGTTCTTAAGTTTGGTGCGCAGATAAGGGACCAATTTCTGTTGCTCCTCATTGAAATACCCCATCTCGATGTTGTTTTCCACCTCCATCTCTAGGGTGTTCTTGTCGATAATCTTGGGCATCTGACCCATGAGTAGGCTGCGTACCGCCGTCTTCACATCGCGTCTTTTGGCATATTCCGTGATGGCCGTTTCTAGCTCTTTCTTAGAATATACTTCCGCAGGTCCACCTGCGACCACTGGGATATCCGGCACCGCTCCGTCTTTAACTTCTGCTTGTTCAGGAACAGCACCTTCTTGTTTTTCAATGTTGTTGAGGGTGTCCATGACCGACAATCCGCCTGTCATTGGTCGTGCCTCTCGTTGGACCACACGTCTGCCGGCGGTGCGTCGCGGCGTGGAGGCCGGAGCGGGTGCAGCTGGAGGTGCGGGCGTTGGAGCCGGGGTTGGCGTAGGATCTGTGTCGAAGGCTGCCGCGGGATCCGCCACAGGTGGCGCGGTAAGGGGCTCGTCCGGCAATGATTCAGGTACTTCTAAGGGATCGATCGCAGTGGCTGGTGTAGCAGGCGTTGCGGGTTTAGTAGAGGCGGAATCTGTAGGTGCGGTCGGTGCCGGTGCTACCTCGACTGGCGCAGCAGGTGTAGGTGCTGGCGCGGCAGGAGCGGGGGGTTCTTGTGCGGCCGGTGTGGGGGCGGGGGGTGCAGGAGCAGCTGGAGCCACTGGGGCGAGTGCCGCAGGTGTACTTTGGTCGCGTTTGGGAAGTGAATCTGGCAAAAAGTCGTCTGTGGAATCCGCAGTGGCTCTATTTACCTGGGGCTGTTGCTTTTTTTTTTCTTGCGAGATGAACTCGACTAGTTTCAAAAGACCCAATTCTACCAAAATTCTTGGCTGGCTCGAATTCTTGTATTGTCCGTCAAGCTCGTTGAAGACCTTGAGGCCGTGAAGTAAGAAGCGGGTGGAAGAGGCAGCGCTTTGTTGCAAATAGCGTTCTTTGATGGCGGGGCCTACCTCGAGTAGTTCTACGGTTTTAGCCTCTCGTGCCACCAATAGGTCTCTAAAGTGCTTGGCCATGCCGACGACAAACTCGTGGCCGTTGAAGCCTTTGTCCAACACTTCATTATACAATAGCAATAGATCAGGGTAGTTCACACTCTGAGCGAGCTCCACACCTTTGAAATAGTAGTTGTAATCGAGGATGTCGAGGACTTCAACAACCTGAGTGTAGGTCAAGGTATTGCCGCTGAAGCTGATCATGCGGTCGAACAAACTCAACGCATCACGCAAGGCTCCATCTGCCTTTTCTGCAATCATGTGCAAGGCCTCTGGTTCGGCATTGATGCCTTCCTGGCCCGCAACGTAGGCAAGGTGGTTGGCTATATCTTCAACGGTAATGCGCTTGAAGTCGAAAATTTGACAACGGGAGAGGATGGTCGGAATGATCTTGTGCTTCTCTGTGGTGGCCAAGATGAAGATGGCATGGGCCGGCGGCTCCTCCAATGTTTTAAGGAAGGCATTGAAGGCTTGTTGAGAGAGCATGTGGACCTCATCAATGATGTAGACCTTGAACTTTCCGGTTTGAGGTGCGAAGCGCACTTGGTCAATCAAACGTCGAATATCGTCCACCGAGTTGTTTGAGGCAGCATCGAGTTCGAAGATATTCAAGGCTAATTCATCGTCGCTGAGGTTGGCGCCTGCATTGATGACTTTTGCGAGAATCCGCGCACAAGTAGTTTTTCCAACCCCGCGCGGGCCGCAGAAAAGCAGTGCCTGCGCCAGGTGATCGTTCTCCACGCTTTTGAGCAATGTATCGGTAATGTGTGACTGACCCACCACGGCTTCGAAGGCCTGGGGACGGTACTTTCTTGCTGATACTACGAATTGCTCCATACCACAAATATAAGCGGATGATCGGGCTATTTTTGCCTTCAACAAAAAAGAGCTGTAAACACGTTGCTAACAGGCTTGGTAAGTATTAAAAAGTCGCGTACATTTGCACTCCTTAAATTTTTAGTTCAAATAATTATGAATCAGTACGAAACCGTTTTCATTTTGAATCCCGTTTTATCTGAAGACCAGGTAAAGGAAGCGGTAGATAAGTACGTGAACTTCTTGAAAGAGAAGGGCGCGAGCATTATCAACAAAGAAAATTGGGGCCTCAAGAAGATGGCTTACCCAATCCAAAAGAAGAAAAGTGGCTTTTACCACTTTATTGAATACACCGTAAGTGGCGAGGCAATCGCTCCTTTGGAGGTGGAATTCAAACGCGACGAGCGCATCATGCGCTTCTTGACTGTGAGAATGGACAAATACGGCATCGAATACGCTGCAAAGCGTCGTGCTAAAGT
>JAURAE010000021.1 GCA_030829675.1 Schleiferiaceae bacterium | reverse complement strand
CCATGATTTGCTTCGCTTTTGTGGGGCCAATTCCCTTAATCTCCCGCAGCGCATCTTCATCCATCTGCAGGATCCGATTAAAATCAAGGAAATGATCGTTCAACGCTTGCTCCAATTCTTCCACACTTTGGTAGCGCGCACCACCGTTGAGGATGTAGCTCATGAGTTTGGCCGTGGACCATTGTTGGGTCGTTTCATAAAAGGATTGTTTTTCCATGGGGGTTGAATTTTGATAAGGGGTTTCTAATAAATTAATTGGACCCAAAGAATTATCCTACTTTTAACTCGTGAAGATTGCTGTCCTAGGATCAAGAGGAATTCCCAACCGCTACGGCGGCTTCGAAGAAATGGCCGCCCAAGTCGCCCCACTGTGGGTCAAGGCGGGCCATGAGGTCGTCGTCTACACTACCAGCGACCATCCGGATAAGGTGGAAGAGGTAGCCGGCGTACGCATCAAGCACATTTTCAATCCCGAGGGTACCTTCGGACTCGCGGGCCAATTCATCTACGACCTGCTCTGCATCCTCGACGCACGACGCGAAGGATTTGACATTTACTTGCAGCTGGGCTATACCACTTCAGGCATCTGGTCCTTCCTGTGGCCGAAGAAAAAAACCATGACCAACATGGACGGGTTGGAACACCAAAGAGCCAAATACAAGGGGCTACTATCAATATTCTTGAGATGGTCGGAGCGCAGAGCTGCCAATCGTTCAAAACTTTTAGTTGCTGACAACCCGGAGATCGCCCGCTACCTGGCCAAATACAACACCCCTACTCAAACCATCGCCTACGGCAGCCATGTGGTAGAGGCACCCGAAAACGCAGCGCAAATCCTACAGGAAGCCGGCCTTCCGACCCATAACTTCCACGTTCATATTGGCCGCGTACAACCGGACAACCACGTGTGGGAGATTCTTGCGGCCGCGGAAGAAAGCGGGGAAACAGTAGTGGCCATTGGAGATTACAGCACGAGGTATGGACAGAAGCTGCGCAAAATTTTCGATGCGAAGAACCTCCATTTCCCAGGGACCATTTACGATAAAACGGTCTTGAATGCCCTGCGTACTCAAGCGGTGTTTTACCTACACGGACACAGTGTAGGCGGTACCAATCCTGCATTGCTTGAGGCGATGGGATGTGGCGCGATGGTCTTGGCACACAACAATCCTTTCAATGCAAGTGTGTTGGGAGGGCTGGGTGCCTTGTGGTCGGATGAAGATGAACTCCAGGAATTATTGAAGCAGCGTCCCTCAGCCCAAGTCCGGGCAGAACAGGCTGAGATCTCGAAGGGGCGGGTGAAGGACTATTTTAATTGGTCCCAGATCGCAAATCAGTACCTAGAGGCCATGTCCGGCCTGCAATAAAAAAGCCCCACCAAAACTGGCAGGGCTTCCTCAAATAAATCTTAGTGGATTAGATGATCAGCATTGCATCGCCGAAGGCCAAGAAGCGGTACTTCTCTTTGATGGCTTCGTTGATGGCATGCATGGCCAATTCGTGACCTACCATTGCACTGTTCATCATCAACAAGGTCGAACCTGGAGGATGGAAATTCGTGATCATTGAATCAGGGATCTGAATCTCGTAGGGAGGGAAGATGAATTTATTGGTCCATCCCGTATTTCCAGTAACACGGCCTCCTGTAGTCAACGAACTTTCCAATGTACGGACCGTGGTCGTACCTACAGCACATACTCGGCGCTTATTGGCCAATGCATCGTTTACCACATCAGCGGTAGATTGCGGTAAGATATATTGCTCGCTGTCCATCTTGTGCTTGCTCAAATCTTCAACCTCCACCGGACGGAACGTTCCTAGCCCAACGTGGTGTGTCAATTCTGGCAACTGTACACCTTTGATCTCCAAACGCTTCAGCAAGTGCTTCGAGAAGTGCAATCCCGCCACTGGAGCAGCCACGGCACCTTCCTCTTTCGCGAAGATGGTTTGGTAACGCTCGGCATCTTCCTCTGTGGGTTCGCGGTTGATGTATTTCGGAAGTGGGGTCTCTCCCATCTCCTTCAATTTCGCGCGAAACTCTTCGTACGATCCGTCAAACAAGAAGCGAAGCGTACGACCACGAGAGGTCGTATTATCGATAACCTCAGCCACCAAAGAATCATCGTCGCCGAAGTAGAGTTTGTTCCCTATTCTGATTTTACGTGCAGGATCCACCAATACGTCCCACAATCTGCTCTCTGAATTGAGTTCGCGGAGCAAGAAC
The DNA here is from genome assembly GCA_030829675.1 of Schleiferiaceae bacterium. Classification (GTDB taxonomy): domain Bacteria; phylum Bacteroidota; class Bacteroidia; order Flavobacteriales; family Schleiferiaceae; genus UBA10364. The sequence continues at coordinate 12,701 of JAURAE010000021.1, read as the reverse complement.
ACCTCGATGCGCGCACCGGTCTTCTCTTTATTCCCCCACATACGAGCAGGAAAAACTTTGGTGTTATTCATCACCATCACATCGCCGTCCTCGAAATAATCGATGACTTGGTGGAAGTGTTTGTGCTCGATTTCGCCGGTATCCTTGTGCAATACCATCAAACGGCTATCGTCGCGATGTAGGGTGGGTTCTTGAGCGATGAGCTCCTTAGGCAGCTCATAGTCAAAGTGAGAGAGTTTCATTTTCATAGCTTACGGGCTTTGAAATTTATAATAAGAAAGGCGCGAAGGTACGATTTCGACACCCCCCTTGTCAAGTTTTTAATAAACCAATTGACTTTGAACCTTAGAGTACCGACATTTGTTATCTCTACCCGCCACGGAATTGGTTCCTATAACTTTTTAGCGCTTAAAAAATGGGAGTTAATCTACTAGAAAAGCTTAGTGAAATCCGCGCCAAAAACGCGCAACCCTCAAATACTGAAGTGTTGGAAGGCTTCAAGGCTCTTCTAAACCAACCTAATGAAGGCGAGCGCATTCTGCGTAACCTCTTTTATTCTGACGGTGGCGAAGAGCAATTAGTCTTTGACACCCTAGATGTCAATCGCATCTTCCACATAGACGATATCAAAAAGTTGTGTATTGACTACCGTCTAAGGTTCTTGGACTCCAAGCACTTCAACGGCACCTTCCCCGCGGAAGCCATCGATGCTATAAAAGATTTCGAGGCCCAGCAAGAAAAGGAAATTAAAGGCTTTAAGATGATTGCGCCAGCCGGAATGTTTAAACTAGCCGAAAAGGACAAAGATCCTATCCTAATGGTACCCATGGGCAACGGTTACTATTACCAACTCGCCCAATGGGGAAACGACCTACATTTTTTGCGCAAAATCTTGGTTTACCCGTTCCGTAATTTCGAAACCATCATGAAAACTGTTTTTGTTTTTGCGGCACTCACAGCACTACTATTCCCGGAAAGCCTGATGCGCGGCCCTAAAGACACCGGCACTATTATGCACATTCGCGTGATTTTCTTCTTCTGGATGGTTTTCGCTACGAGCGCGATGACGGCCTTGTACGGGTTCAGCCGTATGAAGAATTTCAGTTCAAATTTGTGGAAGAGCCGTTTCCTAGACTAGGCGGAAGCGACTTCATCGAAAAAATATTGGGCCCACTCGTTGGGCCCTTTTCCGTTAGAGGCCTCGTAGGGTCCAATTTTAGTACGTCGCAACCCTACCAAATGTCCTCCGCTATTCAAAGCTTTGCCGATATCATGAGCCAAGGAACGGATGTACGTGCCCTTGCTACAGAGGACTCGCAGCTCTAATAATTGGTGCGTATAACTAAGGATTTCTAATTCATGAATGACCACTTGACGCGGCGCCATTATTATTTCCTCACCCGCACGAGCCTTTTCGTAGGCACGAACGCCATCCTTCTTAATGGCAGAGAAAATGGGCGGCACTTGTGAAATCTCACCGGTAAACGCTTTCAGCGCTTCCTCTATGGTTTTTAAATTAATGTGATCCGTAGGAAATTCAGCATCGATCGGGCTCTCCAAATCATACGATGGCGTCGTCGCACCAAGCTTCACATGCGCCACATATTCCTTAGGCAAACCCATGAAATTCGAAATCTCCTTGGTCTTCTTTCCCACACAAATAATGAGCAATCCCGTGGCCAATGGATCAAGGGTTCCGGCATGACCCACCTTCAACTTTTTCTTTCCGGTGACTTTTTGAAGGGCATACTTGATCTTGGCGACCGCTTGGTAGCTGGTCCACTCTAAAGGCTTATCGACCAACAGTACTTGGCCAGAAACGATATCCTCTACGGTCAAAATCCAAAGAATTGGCTCAATAAGACGATCGCCGCAATGCCGAAACAGTAATAGCTGAAGTACTTCAATTTGGCGCGACGCACTAAGGTAATCATCCAATTACATGCAAAGACACCGCTAACAAACGCTGCCGCCAACCCTAAAAGCAAAGTGGTCACATCGACTTCCACACCTGCAGCCTGACCCGCAATGATGTCCTTGGTGTCGAGCAGAGTTTTCCCAAGAATAATAGGCAATACCATTAGGAATGAAAAGCGCGCCGCCTTCCGACGGTCTATCCCCAACAATACCGAAGTACTGATCGTGGCACCTGAACGGCTTACTCCGGGAAGAATGGCAATGGCTTGTGCCAATCCAATGACAAATGCATCCAATCCGAACACCGACTTCGTCGTTTCTTTCGCACGATCTGCCAAAAACAATAAAATCCCAGTGAGCACGAGCATAGCACCGACCAATAATAATTGGCCCTCAAATAACGCCGTTATCTGATCTTCAAACGCCAACCCAATAAAGGCCGCAGGAATCATAGAGATGAGGATGTAGGAAGCAAACTTCGTTTCATCGTTCCATCGGAATTCCAACAAACCCGCGATAATTCGACCGATATCCTTACGGAATACCACCACAGTACTCAAAGCCGTACCGGCATGTACCACCACATCGAAAGTTAAACTCTCGCTTCCGGTCATGTTCAAACCGAAAAGATGTTTTCCTATTTCTAAATGTCCAGAACTACTCACAGGCAAGAACTCCGTGATGCCTTGAATAAGACCCAGGATAATGGCTTGGATAGGTGTCATAAAAGTGCTTTTGGATTACGCGTCTTTGCGCTTCATCATGATGGCCACGATAGGCAGGACCAACCCGATGAACAAGAACCATGGAGCAATACCGATGCGTTGGGTACCGAAAATTTCCGAGTTGAACTCATCTGGTGATTCCGCGCCGCCGCCTAACATCAAGGCGAATCCAATACCAAGCATGACTAAAGCTGCGATGAGGACCAAGTATTTACGACGGTCAAAAAGGAACATGTCTTTGTTCTCCATATCTAATAGTATAATTCGTTTGTTCTAAGTTTTAAATATCGTCGGATAGCTACCGCCGTACTGATGCCCGGTACCAAGATGCTCAAGGCAACGACTCCCGCTAGCACTAAGGTAGTGGTCTCCAAAGTAAAAATAGCGGCCACAGCCGGGAAATATGCCTGCAAGCCCATCCCTAATCCGTACAGCAATCCGGTACTCAATGCAGCGCTGATCAGACCCAAGCTCACACTGGTCCACACATAGGGACCACGAATAAAGGCGGAAGTCGCTCCGACAAGCTGCATGGTTTTCAGCAGGAAACGCTTAGAATAAATAGTCAAGCGAATGCTCGAATTAATGAGCGCCAAGGCAACCACCAAGAGTACCACCGAGATCCCCACAAGTAATAAGGTGATCTTTTCAATATTGTCATTGACTAAGCCGATCAAATCCGGATCGTACAACACGTCCGACACAAACTCATCGGCTTTGATCTGGGCACTCAACTGCTCTAAATCCCCAGTAGCCACGACCTCTGCTTTTAGGTTTACATCAATGGTGTGTGAGAGTGGATTATATCCCAAAAAGTCTACAAAATCTTCGCCTAAATCCTCTTGTAAGGTCTGCGCCGCCTCCTCTTTGGTAATCAGCACAGCACTTTTTGCATACGGGGCCAATTGTTGCGATTTCAAAATCGTCTTCAATTCCTCCTCCGGAACGCGCTCGTCCAAGACCAAAGTGAAGGTGAAATTTTCTCGTACAGCTTCCCCTAAGTCTTTGGCAGACAGCACCAAGTGTCCTAAAACACCAACCACAAACAACACCAAGGTCATGGAAACAACAACACTCAAGTACGAACTGCGTACTCTGGAAGTGGTAAATTTTTGCTCTTTTGAACTCATCGAAGCGAAAATAGTAAATCCTGCCCTGCATTCATTAATTTCGCCGATGTTCAACACTTCTTTCATTCCATGGAGTACAATCATCAGGAAATCGATAAAAAATGGCAGGCCAAATGGGCTGCTGAAGGAACCTACCATGCCTCTCAAGCACAGGACAAACCAAAGTTCTATGTCTTAGACATGTTTCCCTATCCTTCCGGTGCAGGATTGCACGTAGGCCACCCGCTGGGCTACATCGCTTCAGATATTTATGGACGCTACAAGAAGCAAAAGGGCTTTAACGTCCTGCACCCGATGGGCTATGATGCCTTTGGATTGCCGGCAGAACAATATGCCATCCAAACGGGTCAACATCCTGAAAAAACTACGGAAATAAATACCGCACGCTACCGCCAACAGCTTGACAATATCGGTTTCGGCCTGGATTGGTCGCGTGAATTCAAGACCACGGATCCTTCCTACTACAAATGGACGCAGTGGATCTTCATTCAACTCTTCGATGCGTGGTACGACCACAACGAAGGAGTAAGCCGTCATATTGATGCACTCGTAGCGCACTTTGCTGCGCACGGCACCGAAGGACTGAACGCCGCACAGACGGAAGAAATGAACTTCAGCGCCGAAGAATGGGCAGGGATGGACGAAGCCGCGCAAGCAGAAGTTTTGTTGAATTATCGTTTGGCCTACCGCAGCGAAAGCAACGTGAACTGGTGTCCTGCCCTGGGCACGGTGTTGGCGAACGACGAGGTAAAAGACGGCTTGAGTGAGCGTGGCGGACACTCAGTAGTACAGAAAAAAATGATGCAATGGTCGATGCGCATCACCCCCTTTGCAGATCGTCTTCTCGAGGGATTAGACCGCATTGATTGGAGCACTTCACTGAAAGAGACGCAGCGCAACTGGATAGGAAAATCTGTTGGTGCTGCCATCTTCTTTGATATTGACGGGCACGAGGGACAGATTGAAGTCTTCTCTACGCGTCCTGATACCTTGTTCGGTGCCACGTTTGTGACTTTGGCGCCAGAGCATGAATGGGTTCAAAAGATTACCACGGCCGACCAGAGGGAGGCCGTAGAAGCCTACCAAGCCAAAGCTGCAGCACGCAGCGAACGCGACCGTATGGCGGATACAAAAACGATCAGCGGTTGTTTCACTGGTGCCTATGCCGTGCATCCGATCAGCGGTGCTAAGGTGCCTATTTGGATCGGCGATTACGTTTTGGCAAGCTATGGAACCGGTGCCGTAATGGCCGTTCCTGGTCACGACAGCCGCGATTATGCCTTCGCAAAGCACTTTGACCTTGAGATAGTAGAGGTCGTAGCTGGCGGCGATTTGAGCGTAGAGGCCTTCGAAGCCAAAGAAGGGAAAATGGTGAATTCCGATTTCCTTAACGGCATGGAGTGCATGGACGCCAAGGCGAAAATGATTGAGCATTTGGAAGAAATTGGCTACGGAAAAGGAGCCACCCAATACAAACTACGCGATGCCATCTTTGGACGTCAACGCTACTGGGGAGAGCCTATTCCGGTGTACTATGAGAACGGTATTGCCAAGACGATGCCGCTCGAAGATTTGCCATTAACCTTGCCTGAGGTAGATGCCTACTTACCGACAGAAGACGGCGAGCCGCCGCTAGCACGCGCCAACGATTGGACCTACAACGGCCATCCTTTGGAGACGACGACGATGCCGGGCTGGGCTGGTTCATCGTGGTACTTCTTGCGTTACATGGACGCACACAACAACGAAGAATTTGCCGGGAAGGCAACCACGGAGTATTGGAACCAGGTCGATCTATATGTCGGCGGTTCTGAGCACGCCACGGGTCACCTACTCTACTCGCGCTTCTGGACGAAATTCCTATTCGACATGGGCTTCATCCCCTTTGACGAGCCGTTTAAGAAACTGATCAATCAAGGGATGATTCAAGGCATCAGTGCCTTCGTTCATAGAATTAACGGGACCAACACCTTTGTAAGTGCTGGGCTTAAAGAAAACCACGAAACGCAGGCCATTCATGCAGACGTGAGCTTGTTGCAAGGCGACGAGCTGGATGTGGAAGCATTTAAGAATTGGCGCGAAGAATACAAGGATGCTGAATTTATCCTTGAAGATGGTAAGTACATCTGTAGCCGCGAGGTGGAAAAGATGTCAAAGTCCAAATTCAATGTGACCAACCCTGACGATATCGTTGAGAAGTATGGTGCGGATGTATTACGCATGTACGAGATGTTCTTGGGTCCGTTGGAGCAAAGCAAGCCGTGGAATACGCAAGGTCTTTCTGGCGTGGCCGGTTTCCGCAGAAAATTCTGGAAGCTATTCCACCAAGGAGATACCTTCAACGTGAGCGATGCACCTGCGGATAAGAAGGCATTAAAGGCGGCCCACACATGTATTAAAAAGGTCAACGAAGACATTGAGAACTTCAGTTTCAATACTTCGGTCAGCGCCTTTATGATTGCGACCAATGAATTGACGGATTTGAAGGCCAATAACCGCGAGGTACTGGAACCCCTTGTTAGACTCATTTCACCTTTCGCGCCGCACCTCGCAGAAGAGCTTTGGGAAAAACTCGGCGGCGAAGGTTCAGTAACGCATGCTGAGTATCCAGCCCACAATGAGAGCTACCTGGTAGAGAGCAGCAAGAACTACCCTGTTTCGTTTAATGGAAAGGTTCGATTCCAATTGGAATTGCCGCTGGACATGAGCAAAGAGGATATCGAGAAAACCGTGATGGCCGACGAGCGTACCGCCGAACATATTGGCGATAAGCAGGTCCGTAAGATGATTGTCGTGCCAGGAAGGATTATCAATATTGTGATCGGCTAATCCGAAGGAGGAGCAAAAATTTTCAGCTTACATACACCAAAGGCACCCGCAGGCGCCTTTGGTCGTTTATAATTCGTCCAATTCCTTTTTCAAATCCCGCATGTACGTTTTATACGTCTCCATGCGATCGGCCTCCAAAGGTTTGGCATCTGGAAGCTTTTGCTTGTACGGATCGACTTGCTTGCCATTCACCCAGAAGCGGTAACACACGTGTGGCCCAGTGGCGAGGCCGGTTGACCCTACATATCCAATAACATCGCCCTGCTTCACGCGCACACCATTTTTAATCCCAGGCTTAATCTTACTCATGTGCAAGTACTGGGTAGTATAGGTGCTGTTGTGACGGACTTTCACATAGTTCCCATTCGCCGAAGTATAGGTAGCCGCAATGATCACCCCATCGGCCGTACTCATAATGGGCGTACCGGTTGGTGCGGCATAATCCGTCCCTAAATGCGCCTTCCAGCGCTTTTGTACAGGATGGAATCTATTGCCACTGTATCGCGAAGAAATACGAGTAAAGTTCAACGGTGCACGCAAGAAGGTTTTGCGCAAGCTTCTTCCTTCCTCATCGTAATAATCATTAAAGCCTAATTCGTTTTCGTACGGGAAGGCGTAAAAGTCATTGCCCATATGGGTCAAGTTCGCCCCAACAATACGCTTCAACCCCACATAGGTGGTATCGTCCACATACTCCTCTTCATAAATGACCGAGAAGGCATCTCCCTTTTGCAAGCGGAAGAAATCAATGGTCCACGCGTATACCTCTACCAACGACATGGCTAAGGCATTGGTTCCCCCAGCATTATTGACCGAGAGGTATAAGGCATCTTCAATGGTTCCAGAAATTTGGCGACGGCGGACCGATCGCTCTTTTTCCACCTTTTTGGCATAGATAGAGTCCGACTGTAAAGACACGATGTAGTACTCATAGGTACTTTCTGGATAAATGAAATAAGACGGGAACAAGGAGCTATCTCCCGTGGCGAACTTCACGGTAACCCCAGCCCGAATTTTCCGCACATTGAACACAGGCTCTACCGCCGCGGCAATCTGATAGATCTGAGCCGTAGAAATACCTCGCTTGCCCAATAAAGCGCCAAAGCTCTCGCCAGAGGCAATGGTATGGTCCTCAAAGCGCAAGGTATCTGCAGGCAAGGTTAAATAGAACCTAGGCTCCACTTCAACTACAGGATCCTCTTCATCTAAGATTTCAATGGAGCTTTTGCTAGGCAGTAGGGCGCCAATAATGATGATTATAAAGATGGCGGCCAATACAATCCACCCGTGTTTTTTTAATTTCATGAGCCTTGCTCAATTTCTTTTAGTACATCCTCTACCCAACTCTTGCCCCATTCTGCACGCTGATTTTCCGTCCACAACTCCGGATAGAAAATGCGACGTTGAAAGCGCGGCGGCAAGTATTTCTGCCAATTCGTCCCGCCAGTCGCAGGAATATCTGTTGGCTTTTTACTCAAGTAGCGGACCGCAGTTTTATAATGTTGTAATGGCCAATTCACATTGACATTCAAATCTAATAATCGCAACGCATCTTCAAGATGCGCAACCTCAGCATCAGAAATCCCAGTCTGCTTTAATTCCATAAAGCGTTCCCAGATATTACAATGCTCATAGGACTCAGCCGCAAAGACTAAATCATCCCAATATTTCTCAATGAACTGAACGGCCGTGTAGGCAGGCTTACCCGTATCCTCCACCTTGGCACCATCCTTCCAATAAATGGCATCCATCTGCTCTTCAATATCCGCATCGGCCAAAGCTTCGCGCTTTGATTCTGCTACAATGTTGATCAACGGAGCACAACCTAATTCTATGATGCGATACTGCACACTCTGGAAACCTGAGGCCGGCGCTAAGGCATCGCGAAAAGCCAAAAACTCATCCTTCTTCATGCCCTTTTCCATTACTCCGAAGCTGCCTCGCAACGCCCCAAAGTATCGGTTAATGCGATGAAGGCGTTCGGTAAAATCTTCCGCCGACAAATCTCCAGCGGCAATGGCATCAATCTCAATGCGCGCCAGCTTGAAGTAGAGTTCTGTAATCTGGTGGTAAATAATGAAAATCGGCTCGTCCGCAACATCAGTAACCGGACGTTGAAGGCTGAGCAAGGTATCGAGCTGAACGTAGTCCCAGTAATTTTGAAAGGATGCACGCTGCCACCCGTTCACATAGGTTTCAAAATCTTGACCGGTTGCTTCAATTTTATTGCGCAAATCGGCCAATTTTTCCATTAATTCTGGGCTCCACTCCATGGTACAATAGGTTTAAACCAAAGTTAGCCAATACCATGGCCAACTTCCTCCGTTGCCGATAAGTTTTAAACGAATTTTAACGCACTCAGATGCGCTTCAAAGTGAAGGTAAACTCTGTACCGACACCTTCAGTGGAGGTCACTTTAATAGTTTCTCCGTGACGCTCGATGATGTGTTTCACAATAGACAATCCAAGGCCAGTTCCTCCCGCATCTCGTGAACGCGCCTTATCTACCCTATAAAAACGCTCAAAAATATGCGGTAAATCTTCTTCAGAAATACCAAAACCTTTGTCCTTAATCCTGAATTCAACTTTCTCTCTAGAACCAGAGATAAAGAAATCTACCGCCGAGCCTTCCGGGCTATATTTGATCGCGTTCACCAGTAAATTGTCCAACACCTGCTCCATCCGGGCTGGATCACATTGGACTTGGGTGTTTTCGTTTATCCCGAAGTGAACATTGATTTTTGATTTACGCTTTTCGGCCAAGTTTTCAATTTCCTCCAAGGCATCATCAATGAGGTTACGAACATTGGTCGGACGAGTTTGAAGGTCGTATTCGCCACTCTCTACCTTGGTAAGGACATCCATATCCTTGACCAATTGTGTCATGCGCTCCACAGACTTGGCCGCGCGTTTTAAGAATTTTTTGGCCACCTTTTCATCTTTTAACGCCCCATCAAGAAGGGTGTAGATATAGCCTTGGATATTAAAAATAGGGGTCTTTAGTTCATGGCTGACATTGCCGATGTACTCACGACGAAACTGTTCCCTACCCTTCATCTCTTCTACCAGTGCACTCTGAGTTTCACTCCATTCACTGAGCTTGTCTTCCAATTCTTGCAAATTTCTTACTTCAGCAATTTGTACCCCATCAGTGGATAAATTCTTCTTTTGAATTCCTTGCTGAATTCGGCGAATTCGTGCAATAAGAATAGTGTAGGTGGTAGCATAAAGAATCGTGCAAGACAGGATAAAAAAAAGCAGCCACCACAACCATGAAGGCACTGGGAAATCTGATTGATGGAGTTGCAACCATTCAAAAAGCAAAGCAAGCGCGGTAACCGCACCCCCAGCAATGACTGATAACACAAACATGCGATTTCCCCGCATCAATTCTCTATTTCGAATTTATAACCGACGCCTTTTACTGTCTTGATTCGGTCATCACCAATTTTTTCTCTGAGCTTTCGAATGTGAACATCAATGGTTCTTCCTCCTACAATAACTACAGTACCCCAAATGCGGTCCATGATTTCCTCACGGGCAAATACCTTGCCTGGCTTAGACGCCAACAAACTTAATAATTCGAATTCCTTTCTAGGCAATTCTATAACTGCACCCTTAAGCTCTACATGATAGCGTTCAGGATCGATAATGAGATCTTCAAATTCTATTTTACCCGGTACCTCCTGTTCTGGCATTGGTCTTCTGCGAAGCAGTGCCTTAATTCGCGACATGAGCACCTTTGGCTTGACTGGCTTAGTGATGTAATCGTCGGCTCCTGCTTCAAAACCTGCTACCTGGCTGTAATCCTCCCCTCGGGCGGTAAGAAATGCGATGATGGTATGCTCTAATCCTGGTAATCTTCGAATGTGGTCACAAGCTTCGATGCCGTCCATTTCCGGCATCATCACATCAAGTAAGATTAAATCTGGCTTTACTTCGCGTGCTTTGGAAACACCTGAGCGGCCACTGGAAGCGGTGTGCACCTTATACCCTTCTGCTTTCAAGTTGTAGCTGACGAAATCCAAAATATCGGGTTCATCGTCTACCAGTAGAATTTTAATCTTACTCTTCTCCATCACCATAATTTACTACAAAGATGGGAAACATATGGCTGGAATAATTGGATTACAAAAACTTAACACAAAGCAAATATTCGGGTTACCCTTTGTTAATGTGCCTCGAAAAACATCGTACTCAAAGTTGATATCCGCTTAAAACTCAGTTTACACAACACTACTTCATTTGTAATGTCAAAACAATTCAACTGAGACAAAAAATGAAATTCAACAATCTATTGATTATGGCAGCAGCGACGACCCTCCTCGCTGCATGTGAAGGAAACGGCGGCGACCCCGTTGATCCAAACCTGAACCCACTTGAAGTGAAAAAGGCCGGCATCCTTACCGCCGATGAAACTTGGAGTGGCGACTCAATCTATGTATTGAACGGACGTGTGGTAGTACCGGCAGGCGTTAAACTGACCATAGAGCCCGGAACAATCGTGAAAGGTAAGGAAGGTGATGGCGCCAATGCTTCGACCTTGATTATTGCTCAAGGCGGGAAGCTCATTGCTCAGGGCACCGAAAGCGCACCAATCATCATGACGTCAATTCTTGACAACATCACGGTAGGTGAAAGCGCTGGAACAAATCTCGACCAAACAGATGCCGGCCTTTGGGGCGGATTGATTGTTCTTGGCAACGCGCCTATCTCGGCAGACGCAGCTACCGCATTGATCGAAGGGTTACCCGCGAATGAAACATATGCAGTTTATGGCGGTACGGATGCCAATGACAATTCGGGCATTTTTGAATACATCAGTATTCGTCACGGTGGAACGCTTATCGGTGATGGAAATGAAATTAACGGACTTACCCTTGCGGGGGTAGGTACGGCGACTACGGTAAACCATATTGAAGTAGTGGCGAATATCGACGACGGCATTGAGTTCTTCGGAGGCACAGTTAATGCTACAAATTTGGTGGTATGGGCGCAAGGCGATGATGCATATGACATTGACCAAGCATACGCCGGAACCATTGATAATTTCGTTTATGTTGCTGGGCCTGATTCTGACCACGGGCTAGAAATAGACGGTACTGAGGGCACCACTGGGTCAGGCTTCACAGCAACCAATGGAACCTTATATGGTATGACTGCCGAAATCGCTGATTTCCGCGACTCTGCCATGGGCACTGTCCAAAATCTATTCATTACTGGGTTCAATGATGCAGGAGATTGGGAAATTGACGAAACAGGTGGCGCTTACAACTTCCAAAACGGCTTGTTGAACTTCGCAGAAATCGAAATTGACTTGAGCACCTACTCCGCTGGTACCACCATTGATAATGTGTTCTTGGACAAAAGCGGCTCGGGAATGACTTGGAACCCCTCGGATTTCGTAACTGCGACCACCACACAAAGCGTTGGCGCAGATGAAACCGTATTCACTTGGACCTACACCTCTTTGAAGGGTGCATTTTAAACGAGGCAGTTAACAGAAAGTTAACCAAAGATTAATTGGCCCGAGACACTCGTCTCGGGCCTTTTTGGTCTTTTTGCACCAAGTTTAACTGCAACCGAATGAAGCAATTATTTTTAATTCTCTCCCTAACTTTTTCAATTACCTCTGTTGCCCAAACAGGAATCATTCGTGGTACAGTCTACGAAGACGAAACTAATGAACCCCTGTTCTATGCAAATGCGCAAATTCCATCTCAAGGTGCCATCTCTTTCACTGATTTTGATGGCCACTTCGAATTAGAAGTAGCGCCGGGAACCTACACTTTAGAAATCAGCTTTCTAGGGTTGGCAACGCTTCAAATCCCTGGGGTTGTGGTGAAAGATGGTGAAGTAACTGCCTTCGAGAACCTGCGAATGCTGCCCTCAACTAATGAGTTGATGACAGTAACTGTAACTGCATCGGCCATGCGCAATACTGAAAGTGCACTTCTCGACGTAAAGAAGAAAAGCGCCACCGTAATGGACGGTATCTCTGCACAGAACTTTAAGCGTGTTGGTGATGGTAATGCTGCCGCAGCGGTAACGCGTGTACCAGGTGTAAGTATTCAAGGCGGTAAATATGTATTCGTTCGTG
>JAURAE010000020.1 GCA_030829675.1 Schleiferiaceae bacterium | reverse complement strand
AATTCATCCTTGTCCGCCCCCAAAACACGAAAGAAGATCAAACTCCCATTTAGGATCGCGAGATAGGAGCGCGCCACCGCCAATCCATTGCCATACATCCCTATCGTGATGGCCGCACTGAGACCAAAAACGACCATCAGATAAATATAGATTCGGTCGAGTACAAGCTTGGGACTCAAGCAGAAAATTAAGGCCCACGGAAAGGTCTCAATATCACCAAATCCCAGAGGAATATTGATACTCGGGGTGAAAATGAGGTAATGCAGTAGGGCCTGAATCATGCCTTCCAAAGATGCTGAATTCGACGCTTAGCGGCCAAAAGTCGATCGACTCGATGCACCCAAGGGTAGATTTTTCCGGGATACGCATGGATTCCGTTTTCTTTCTCAATGTAACGACTGAGGCGATGCTCGGCCCAGATGCATTGCTCTTTCACCTTCCGCGCTTCGGGGGTTAGGACGCGTGTGTAGCCTCTCCACCAGCGTGGCTCTAAGTATTTGGCCAGGTAGTCCTGGTAGGCTGTTTCGTCTATGGGCTGCTCAAACACGTCCAGGACTTTTTCGACGCCCGATTGCAGGAGTTGAAGGGCTTCGGTGCCTCGGAGGGCAAAATGCCATGAAGCTAAGATGGTAAGCGGTCGACCTTCGAACAGGACAGGTTCATGACGGATATCACCCGTGACCAGATCTGCAAAGCGCCGTTGAGCGATTAGCCGCGCCCAACCGGTCACCCAATGGTGCGTAAATAGGCTATCGTTGAAGAGGAATACCTGATCCGCGGGTTGCAAGCGATCCGAGATATGGGAAAGAATTTCCCGGTACCCTGAAAACTCGTATTGTCGATTGCTTCCAGGCAATACACCCGGCAAAACCGGTGTTTGATTATCAAGCACTACGCTGAATTCAGTGGAGAAACCCGCTTGATGCAGAAAGCGGAGCCATGCGTCACGCTTTTCTTCGGTGTAGCCATAGGCTACAAGTAGAGCCCATTGGGTGGACGGGTTCATTCTTCGTTGGGAAGCAGCGAAACAAAAAGAATGAAGGCCAGAGAGCAACCAAATCCGACGATGAAGGACCACTGCCAAAGGAGAAGCCCAACTTTGGGTAAGGGAAATTGTGGGACATCGACAATTTGGATAATCGGAGTTTGCTTACGTAGGCCGATTTCGGCCAACTTCAAATTCTTGATGATTTCGCCATACAAGGCCACACTGACTTGCAACTCAACCAACGCTCTGTTTTGATCAATGCGCAGGGAGGCCCGGTTGGGGTTAATATTCAAGTCCGTAGAGCTCGCGCTATTCGTCAAATTCGCATTCATCAGGATGCGGACAGAATCCGCTTCGCGTTGAAGCACTTTCATGTTCAAGCGCGCCTTTTTGGTAAGCAACTCCACATAGTATTCCGATGTCTGTTCAATCAGCTCCTCCGTGATGGCCTTTGCCACATATTTGTCCGGGTGAACAGCGGTGAGTTGGATGAGGCTCAACTTACGCTCCGGCTTATCTGCGGCAATGACCTCCTCGACCGTGTAGTGGTAAAGCAGCATCAACGCCGAGTCTTGAAGAGGGCTAAAAGTTTTGCGGTCCTCGGTAAATGTCAAATCCGAAAAAATCGCCTTTTCGGCGAAGGGCGTTTGTTGAAAAATGCGGTTGGCTAGAATTTCTGTTTTACCGTCCGCAAAAGTGACCTCTTGAAGGAGGGTCCGCTCTACCTGGTTTCGGGTAGTGAATAACCGCACCAAGGATTCTCCTTTGAAAATTCCCCCAGGATTATTCCCTCCGACATCTATCCCAAATTGCTGCAACAGATTCTGCCATCCATTGGAGTCGTCGTCTTCTACCGCGATAATGAGCGTGGCTTTAAACTTCTGGGGATGCATATAGCCATAGACCAGGCCGGCAGCCATACCCATCAAGGTGATTAAGAGCCACCATTTCCAACGTTTGCGAAGGGCAGAACCAATGCCTAACATAGAAAGCGCCCATTGTCCCAGGGTGCTCTGGCCGGCAACAAGAGTCTTAATGCTATGCTGTGTCATGGTTTGAGTAGCTGAACGATGGCAATGGTCATGGTACTTATCGACGCCAAGGTTCCGGTGAGTGCCGACAACTCTCCAGGGCCCCAGCCTTCTTGAGAACGCAATGGCTTTTGGGGGACAACGATTTGGGATCCCGGAACGACCTCAGGACGAATCAGCCAGAGGCCAAATCGCCGTGTTGCCTTGGAAAGACCATTGGGATACACCACATAGGCCCGTCGATTATTCCCTTCTTGGGTCACCCCTCCTCCCAAACGGAGGTAGGCGTTAAATCCCATATTGGCTTGATATGAAACCCGCTTCGGCGCGTAAACCTCACCTCCAATTTTGATGCTCGTTGTCTGAGCACTAATGTATACTTGGTCGCGATTTTCCAAGGTAAAAGGCGTCCGACCCTGAAGCGCCATGACCGAAATAGCGATGGTATCAAAAGAATACAGCTCGCCGCGCAATGCAAAGGCGTTTTTGCCCATCCCTACCGCGCTGTCGCTCACATTTAATTTCACCTGACGCACTACATAGGCTCCATAGGGGTCTGCATAGGTCGTCAAACCCCCTGCGCGCGACAGGACGTCTTGCAGATTCTCAAAGGGGGATGTTAATCCGTAGGCGCCCTGATTCGCTACCTCGCCTTCCAGCGTGACTGAAGCTACCTGTTCCCTTAGGCGCGTCCGCTTGACAGAAATGAGATCCCCTGCCTGAACGCGCTGAGATTTGGCACTTTCCTCATCGAGCATCATGCTGCGATAGGATCTCCCGAAGTCCCCTTTGGTCGAATATTCGAGAGTACGCGTGTCCGCATCATCCGAGAAACCCCCCGAAAGTAAAATAGCATCCCAGACTGTCAACCCCTCGGCCCAACGAAGTTCGCCTGGATTGTTCACTTCACCGGACACTTGAACAAACTCCTTTCGGATAAAATACGACGTTTGAGGGATGAGAATGGAATCCCCCTCGGATAAAACAAACGACCCTAAATCTCCGTATATGGAGGCATATGCCCGCTTTCCTGTGCTGTCTTGTCTCGAAATGACCGCCATATCACGAACTGCGTCTTCCCGAAATCCACCAGCCATTTGTACCAACTGACCCAAGGTCATTGACGAATGGTGGAGGCCAAAATATCCCGTGGATTGCACCGCCCCTGTCAGCGCAATTCGATTGCGAAAACGATCATTCAAAGTGTCCGCTACGAATCGATCACCGGGTTGCAGTTGGAATTCTGCAAATCCTTGAGGCAAGAGCGTTTGAGCTTCAAATCCAACGTCCGTAATGCGCTCTACAAATATCTGCTGTTTGAAAGCTTGTTCGGTGAAACCACCAGAGAGAGCGAAAATGTCTTGGAAGGTCTCCCCGGGCCGCATTTCGAACGTACGTGCCCGTTTGAACTCGCCGTCGAGACTTATTCGTCCAGAATGTGGTGGGATAAAAATAACATCCCCATCTTCCAATCGCAGGTCGTCATTCTTGGTTCCTTTCCCCAAGAGCTCGTACAAATCTATTTCTCCGACAATCTCCCCATTCCTTAGGTGGAATATGCTCCGGTAAGATCCCATGGCAGCCGGGCCAGAAGCCAAGTGCAGCACGTGATACGGCGAGGCGATTCCTGGAACCGTATAGCGCCCGGGGATCTTCGCACCGATCACCGTGATATCTACGCTCCGGATTTCCTTCAGGCTGAGGCTCATTTGTGAGGATCCGTCGGCCAAGGTATTGTAGCCGTTTGCGCCCAGACGTCGTTTAATTTTGGCTTTGGCTTCCGTAACAGTTAGCCCAGAAACCGAGACGACACCAGAATAAGGGATATTGATCGTTCCATCGGGCTTGACTGCTACGTCTACATTTAACTCCTGAAAACCGTAAACGGTTAGGGAGATAATGTCCCCATTTCCCAGCCTATATGTGGGCGGTGTTGCAAGCGTTAAGTTGGGTGCAAAATCCATGGATTTGCTACGGAATAACTCGGCACCGAATACGTTGGAGTCTAAGGCGTACAAACGCTCCAGTCCGGATAACTGGCGAGCATCAACTTGTGCATCTTGAAGAGAGTCCTGCAGTTGCATGAGCCGCATGGTCAACATCTGCGCCTGTTCCCCGGGGTCTAGTTGGCCTAATTGGGTGAGGCGAACCTTGAGCTTGCGCAGCTCCGCTTCAGACATCCCCTTCTTACTCAAATCACGTAGAGCCTCAGAGGAGGTGAGATTCTTCGATTCAAAGCCTTGCTTGAAAAGAAGTATTTCCTCTTCGCCTAATTTGTCCACAGATACGGAGGTCAAATTCTTTCGGGCGAAAACGTTTTGAGCTTGAGCCGAATGCGCTGCAGCCAAGAAAAAGGCCAAGAAAACAAAGAGTGTGGAGCGAGTTCTCATAGTTGAAATGTATTCCATGCTGAATGAGCCTTTTCATAAATCAAAGGAACCTGAGCAGGGATGGTTTGGCGCAAATTTCTGTAAATATACCGATTCCATGAATCTGGAAGCCGGCGAATGAGTTGTTTGGTCAACCAATGCAGGGCAAATCGGGAGAAAGACCAAAGACCGGTGCGATAAATGAATTTTAATGCCTCCTCTTCGCCTCGGCGATAGCGTTGGGTGCTTCTGCGGGCAACGAGATCCTCGCCTCCCCGCATGAAAACAAGATCCTCAGCATGATTCGCGGTCACATGGCCCGACGCCATGATGGAGGCCCATAGGGCATAGTCTTCATTCGCGCCTACCAGTGGATATCCACCAAGGGATAGAACACGTTCTCTCTGGAACGCAACACTCGGCCCATTAAATGGGTTCCGCGATTGAGCGAATTCGAGAATCTGTGGGTGACTCGTGGGTACGGTTCTCCTTCCAAAGCACCGTGTAAAGGACGGATCCCATTCTTGAATCTGCCCTCCAAAGAGTACTAATTCTGGGGTCGCGGAGAACATTTCGAGTGTGATGGCTACCCGATCCTCGTGGTTCAGATCATCTGTATCTAGTTTAAGGACGATGTCCGTCTTCAGCGATTGCAATCCCCGATTCAAGGCTTCAGGTAAGCCAAACCCAGTGGGATTTTTGGTGCGCGGAATACGAATCCATGTGACTTCGTGAAATTCCGAGACAACCCTTTCCAATTCGGCCCCAATTTCTCCTTCAATGACGCCGATACATGCGTCTAAGGGTGACGACTGACCTCGGAGGGCCGACCACAGGGCTTCAAAAAGGTATTCTGGGTGGTCTTTTGAGTAAATGGAAAATAAGGCACCAACGGAGAGCCTCATCCAATTGCGAGTATGGTTTTCCATAGGATCCGGATGTCCAATCCCAAGTTTGCCCGGCCTATATACTCCAAATCGAAAGGCAACTTTATCAGATTTTCATCCGGAGTCGCATCAGGGAAATGGACCTGAGCCCACCCAGTAATACCGGGTAGAGCTTGATGACGGCTGGCGTAAGTGGCATCCAATTCAGAATACTTAGCCACTAAATGGGGACGCTCTGGGCGAGGGCCTACCCAAGACATATCGCCCAACAAAATATTGATAAGCTGAGGTAATTCATCAATTCTCCAGCGGCGAAGCCAACGCCCCACAGGAAGAATGGCCGGGTCCCCTTTTTTCATTCCAGCCAGGTCTCCGTTGTCGCCTGTGTGGAGCGTTCGAATCTTGTATATCTGGAAGAGTTTCCCATTGAGTCCCACCCTTTCCTGGGTAAAGAACACAGAGCCCCGACTCGTGAAGCGGACCATCACCACACCTAATAGAATTAAAATAACTGCGACTGGCAGTAAGATCAGTGAAAGGACTATGTCCAATGCACGTTTTGAAAATCCCTGGAGGTAGGTGTTCATGAGAACGGCAAAAGTATCACATGAAAACTTTGTATCCACAGAAAAAACCTTCCAATTCATGTTTATGATGCATTTTGACTAAATACTATGAGAAGACCAGCACATGCCATAACAAAGTTCACCTTATTTGAGATAAAAGACGGAGCCAAAATACCCTAAACTGGAGCGATTTCTATCCGTTATGTCATAGATGTACAACGCTCCATTCTGAAGTTCCTCCAAGGAGACCTTTTCATCCCGGATTAGCTGGACTAACAACTCACCCTCCCCTTCGAGTGACAAATGCTCAACCTTGGGCATCGCCTCTAGCGGATACCCTTCCAATATTTCCCTTTTACCCTCCCGGAAGGAGGCATCAACGATAATCAACATAGCCGCTTTGATATCTAATGAGCATCCAATGAGTCTTCTTTAATTTTTGCCAGAATCCACCAGAATAGCCCCTGGTAAAGACCACATTCGCGGCCAAAACATAGAGGTATGGCTTGCGGAGCCAATGTAGAATTCCAAGATGATGCTTCGCGTGGTATTGCCCAAAATTGTAAAATGAATCCGCATACCAATGCACCGCATTCACTTTTTTGGCCGCATCATTCCCATCTCGCTGAGGAAAATGGACTACCGTTACCTCCGGCTTGTAAACGATGGTTCGGCCGGCCAAGAGCAACTGCCAAGAAAGGTCCGGTTCCTCCATAATCCCCGTCCCAATAAAGGCGGGCTCAAAATGAATATGACGAACATCTGAAGACATGACAAAGCCAAAACATGCTCCTGTGACCGAGATTAAACTATCCGCAGGCTTAAGCGAATAATTGTTATTGTAAAAATGACCATACCACGTGTAGCGCTGAACTTTTTTCGTTCGCAGTAAAGGCCGATCCAGCTCGATGATTCGGGTAGTCAAAACCTGTTTCGGGCTTTGCGACAAATACGTGTGGTAGTATTCCAAAAAATCCTTTGGAAGCCATAAATCATCGTCGATGACAACAACGATACCCTCCGCAGCACTGTGTATTCCGAGATCTTTGGCTTGGCACCGATTAGGCGTAGCCAACTGGATGAAATTCCACGTGACATGTGGGAGCATTTCTGTACACAGCCTCTTTAATTCATGATGCAGCGCATCTGTACTCTGGTCAACCACCACAATGACATCCGGCATTTTCGTCTGCACAGTCAAACTTCGGAGCAAATTGGGCCAGACCTCTATTCGCTTGTAGGTAGGAATGACTAGAGTAATGAGCGGATTGTTTACATGTTCCAAATCATGGGGTATAGCCACGGGTAGGATTAATTTCTTCGGAACCCACTGATGGGGCCGGAGGAAGGATATACCCAAGCGATTTAACAAAAAGGCATAGGAGATCAACGCAAAAACCTCTGCCCCTATGAGGGCATAGATCGCTCCATCCAGACCTCGCCAGGCAATCAAGCCAATATTCAGAAACACACTCACGACGGCCGTGGATGCGATAACCCGAAAAACTTTTTTGTCCTGATTGAGATTGAGCAGGACAATATTGCCTAGAATATGGCTGGAGCTCGTCACGAAGGGAACGATCAGCAAGGCTTGCAAAATGGGTATGGCTGGTACATACTCGGCACCAAACCAATTCACAATAACCCATGGTCCTACTACCAGCATTCCTAGGGTAGAGAACGCCACGGCAGACAAAATGAAGGGAACAGCTCTATTTAAATGCATCAATCCTCGTTCCATATGATTCTTGATCTCCTCCCCGATAAACGGGAAAAGGGACTGCATGATGGGGAACATGACCAATACTTGCGTGACATTCATCAGACGCCATCCCAAGGTGAAGTGCCCGACCGAATCAAAGGCAACAAAAAAGCCAAGGATCAATACGTTGAACGTTTGATTCGTATTATTTATTAAACCTGACAGGAATATCCATCGCTCTTGTTTAAGCAATCGCCACGTGTTCATGTCCCAAGAAATCCGGACCGGGATTTTGAACGCGCGATGTACCCAAATGACGCTCAGAATGGCAACAATGATGGAGGACAGAGAAATACTCAACGGATAAATAAAGGCTTCTTTGGGACCCGAAATGATGAAAAAGACGACCAAAATGAAAATCACTTTGGGAATCACATTGATCCACACAAGTGCCCGCATACGACGCATCCCCTGAACAAACCAGTTTGGCATCAGTGCCCAGCCGGCCGTCACTCCAAACGTAGACCAGGCAATTTTTTCATGGTTTGGCCCTTCGGGAAGTAAGGGCACGAGGATGGCATACAATAGGCCTGCCATGAGAAGCAAGAGAAGTTTCGCCGACTGAACCTTGTTGAAGTACCTCCCAAGCGCCTGCGCATCCTCCCCCATCTGAGCCACAGCCCGAGTACCCGAAAAGTCAAAGCCATACAGCACAAACAAGGTGAAATACCCAACTAATACGCTGAAGTAATTAATGACCCCAAAGGATTCTGATCCCACTACATGCCCAACGAAAGGCAAGGTGACAATGGGAAACACGTAGTGCATGAATTGCAATACGCCATTCGCCAAGAGATTCCCTGAAACAGGATCTCTACTCCCAGATGAAGTCATTGTTGGGTCCGAATCAATCGTTGACATAGGTCAGCTCGATAGAATATTTCCTTTTCGGATAATCACTGCAATAGATTCAAAACCAAAGGCATACCAGGTTAAGGAGGTGTTCCGTTTGGTCAAAAGGGTATAAGGCACGGTCAACCATGCCAAACATCGTAAAAGGAAGCCACCTCGGTGCCTCGCGGTGTACGAAACCTTCCCCCATGGCTTCATAGCCTCCGCCCACCTCTCGAGATCAAATGGAGCGGTATGTGTGGGGTCATCATAAAAATTCAAACATCCTTGACGTACATGAGGAAAATGTACACTTTGCATAGTTGGCGTCGAAAGGTATAAACGACCTCCTTCTTTCAGAAGACCCACGAGCTTGTCTAGAAATTCTGTGGGGTGAGGTACATGTTCAATCACATGAGACACGATGATGCCGTCATATGTTTCGCCCTGAGCTACCAATTCATCGATGAAGATCTCAGGTGGGAAAATCCAATAGTGACGCATCGACTTTTTACCCTCATTCGTCATGTAGTATTCAGTAATATCCGCCCCATCAAACGTGGCAAGGGGGGCATGTTGACGCAGTTTTCTTACGCTATCCAGCCCGCAACCCACATCCAAGACCAAGGCATTTTCTCTGTTTAGCTTGGAGACAAAAGCATATTTTGATTTGGGATCTAAACGTCTTTTCAGATGCGAAATCCACTCACGCCTTCTCCCTACTTGCTCCGTATATCCTTTATCTGCCCGTGGCATGCCGCATGTTTGATTTGGTTCCGAAAAGTACAACTTATGGCGAAGGAGTCGAAGCGATTCCCCGGTCCTCATCATTCGCCCCAGATTCATTCGCCGTCACCCTCTTCATTTATTGTGTCTGAAAGTAAATCAGAATGATCTTGCAACTTCAAAGGATTCAATTCTGCCGTTCCGCTGTTCAAAACTTTTGCCGAACGAGCCTGCTTTTTGGCTTCCTTTCGCTCCCGTTTTTCGTCTTTGAATCGCTTCTCAAAAAGAGTGACGTTCACGCCCGCGGTGACTTGCCACGACTGGAAATTGGCGGGGAAGAGTATTCGGCCTTGTTGGATAGCCGGTGTGGACAACCACAGATTGCTTCCTACGTAGAGGGTGGTCCAGGGGAAGATGCGGTTTTGGACCAACGTGCTCACCTCCGAAGCCCCATCCAAACCATCCCAACGGTGCAGTCGGTAGGCAGCGGCCACTTGAAGACCGCGGCCCAAAAATCCTTGGTACTCCACGCCAACGGCCTGGTGTAAACCCGCTAATCGATCGATATGAGAGATGTGGACACCGAGGCGATGATTTTTGCGCAGTGAGTAATACGCAGCCACTTGGACGATGAAGGGCGCAGAGAAACGGGCGGGTGGGGCACTTTCAATGGAGAAATCGTTGAGTGCCTGGGCCTGCAAATGGGTCAAGTAATAAACCCAAGTCCCCGTGTCTTGCGGGGAAAAGCCCGTTGTGAACCCGTCGTACGTAAAGTTCGAATTCCAATTCAGGGCACGGGAATTTAAAACCCTTCCGGTCTTGCCTCCTCGGTACAGCGGAATACCCGTAACCGAGGCCGTGAGTGTTAAAGTGGAAGTCGGCGTGTAGGTCGCTCCCATGTTGAGGCTGTAACTGTTTTTCTGTGCCCTGAGCATACTCCAGTAGGCCGGTACCATGCCCATAATGAGGTAGCGCGGAAAGTCCATGGCACTATCGAGTTGTGCACCATCCGCGATCAACCCAAAGGCGGACACCTGCATGTCGCTGGACCAGGTCAGGGAATTTGTTTGGTTAATAGTATCCCATTGGGACCTCATAGCCCAATCCTCGACCTCCCATTGTAAGCCGCCAAGCAGGCGATTGACCTGTACGGAAGCACCGAGTCGAAGTTGATCATTGAAAACACGCTGGTGTCCGAGGGCCAAGCGGCCCATAGCACTCATACTCATGCCCGTGGCTGAAAAGTCTCCAACATAGTTGGGGTTGATTGCGTTAGTGCCATCCGTCATGCCGTAAAACCCAAAAAGGACTAGATCCTTATCCAAGTGGAAACGGGCATCGACGTCTATACCGGTCTGAACCCAGGTGTAACTTTTCTTCCCCTCCCAGCCGAGGCCCACGAGTTCGATATCCGTGGCTGAACGAATTCCCACATTGGGGGCTTCAAGATTGCGCAAATTCGCTCCATAGTCGCCCCTCAGTTCGCCCAACGGGGTGGTCAAGTTGCCCTGAGAGGTCAGTCCCGGCAGACTCACGTGGAGTTTGAGATCGGTTTGTGCACCGGGGTTTTGGCCCAAGGTCATGGGGTTGCCGCGCATGCCATAGAGGTCCAAATTTTGGGATTGAAGGCTCAGATGATTGAGCATCAAGAAGATTCCACAAAAAAGCGATCTTCTCATTTTGAGGCAGATAATCGGAAACCCTCAAAACATTTCATCGCTCAAATAAGATTATAAAAAGCGGGAGGAAACGGCGCATACACAAAGGTAGCCACGGATTGCGTGGATTTAGGTCCTTCATCAGGGATTTACCCGATCCCCCATCCAGGTGCGCACGGACTCCAACAAGGCTTCACCGTCTGCATTCCGCATAGGCGGGCCGATGTGCACATTCACATGCCAAGTTGGTCGGCGCATCATGCGCAGTACGTGAGGGACAAATTTTTCTTCCCCTATCCAGGCCATGGCGGGGTCACTGTAATTCAGCACAAATGGAATGATGGGGAGATCTAGTTCTGCCGCCGTGTAAAACATTCCGGGATTGAACGGAAGCAAGCCCTCTCCTGTGGTGGTGCCCTCCGGGAAGACCACGGGACTCATGCCTTGTTGAATGCGGTCTGCCAAGGCTTGACGCGCGGCACGGCGAGAATCTTTGTCGCTACGCTGCACGAATACGGCATCCACCGCCTGGGCCGCCCAACCGATGAGAGGCCATTTTTTGACTTCGGCTTTCCCTAAGAATATGGTGGGAGTGGCACTAAACACGAACAGGATATCCGCATAGCTGCGGTGATTCCCCATGAGGATGGCCGCCTCGGTCGGACAGCTTCCTTCTTGCACACGAACCTGAATGCCCATAGCGAAAAGGAAAATGGCGCGCCATGTTTTGAACAGTCCATGACGGAATCCCACAGGCAGCCTTAAAAATTTCGCCATGATTAATAGTGGCACCAGCACCAAAAATCCGGACACCAGGAACCAAAGCAATCGGTAGATAAATCGAATCCAGCCTAACATATCTCAAGTGCGGGTTTTACCCCGCATGTTGAGGACTTCCACACCCAACGAGAAGCCCACCGCCGCATAGATATAGGATTTGGGGACGTGGTAGCCCGCCGATTCCGCCACCAAGAGGACCCCAATCAGAATTAAAAATGCCAAAGCCAATATTTGCAGAGAAGGGTGCCGTTCAATGAGATTCGCTACGGGGCCACTAAACGTGAGCATCACGATCATCGCTACGACGATGGCTGCAATCATGATTGGCAAGTCTTGAGTCATCCCAATCGCCGTCAAAATGCTGTCAAAACTGAACACTATGTCGAGCAACGCAATTTGCAGGATAATTGCCGCAAAGGCCGTTTGCACCTTCATATCTTGCCCGTGCTTGGCGCCCCCTGCTTCCACGATTTCATAGATTTCTCGGGTCGATTTCTGAATCAAAAAGGCCCCACCCAAAAAGAGTACGGTGTCTCTCCCATTGATGCCATATCCAAAGAGATGCATGAAAGGCTCGGTCATGCCAATGATCCATGTAATAGACAGCAGCATCAAAATACGGAAGATGAGTGCCAACCCTATGCCCATGGTACGTGCCTTGGGTCGAATGTCCTCGGGCAACTTGTTCGTCAAAATGCTAATGAAGATGATGTTGTCGATGCCCAAAACGATTTCCAAAAAGGAAAGCGTCAAAAACGCAAACAAGGTTTCGAGGGTCAGGAGGTGTTCCACTGTGCGGGATTAGAGAGGTAAAGATAGTCGGTTAGCCTGAATGCTGGAGGGCTAGAGGGCTAGAGGGCTAGAGGGCTAGAGGGCTGGAGGGCTGGAGGGCTGGAGGGCTGGAGGGCTGGAGGGCTGGAGGGCTGGAGGGCTGGGCAAAGCAACGGAAAGTTCCGGCGCGCAGCGAAAGTCCACCACTTTATTTAAGGGTAAAAGACATTAAACGTTTAAGCGAAAAGGCTTCAGCGCGAAGCGCGTGCTCTCTAGCCAACCAGCTTCAGGGCGCAGCCCGAGCTCTCTAGCTAAAGTGCGCAGAACGCGCCCTCTAGCTTTCTAGCCACCTAGCTCCCAAGCACGCCAAAGGCGTACCCTCTTACTTCTCCACAACAAACCGGAGGGTTTCGTCGCGGCCTTCTCCTTGGATTCGGACGAAGTAGAGACCCGCAGCCACAGGCTTGAATGGCAGTGCCGCATGTCCTGCTGCATCGGACTGAATAGAAAGCACTTGAACCGTTCGGCCGTAAGCGTCCGTCAAAGTGACTTTGGCCACATCCATGGCCGTCCAACCCGCCAAGGTCAGACCTTGGAGCGAGGTGGTAGGGTTCGGGAAGAGCCAAGCGCCCAATGGTTGACCCTCTTCATCCAGGCCAATTTCGTCCAGACGATGAGTCACCGTATCACCCAATCCACAGGTGTTCGTGATGACCAACGTCACGTTGTAAAGCAAGCTCGGAACCGCATAGGTGTGCTGAATGAAGTTGGCCCCCGTCGAGGACTGGCCATCGCCCCAGTACCAGGTGTAGGTATTAGCAAGCAAAGACGAGGTCGCGTCAAACTGGACGGTCATACCGTTTCCGTTGGAACTCACAATGAACCACGTGAAGGAAGCCGTGGGCTTGATGCACATGGTGATGTTCTGCGAAGTACTCAAGGTGTCCCCACAGTGATTCACCCCATACATCGTAACCGTGTAGCTACCCCCAACCGGATAGGTGTAGGAAGCGTTGGCCCCGTTTACAATGGTTCCATTGCCAAAGTCAAACCAAATACTCGTGTAGCGGCCTGCAATGGCGGGTCCGACGCAATTCAGGGTCAACACCGACGTACTCATAGTGAACGACTGCATGGTGTTGCTACAAATGGTCACGCCTTGAACGAGGGTGTCGGTTTGGCCACACAAATCTGTGACCACCAATTGTACGTTCCAGGTACTGTCGTGGGGGAAGTTGTACAAGGTATTGGGGCCTATGGCTGTTCCGCCCGTTCCGTAATTCCAACTGTAGGTCAGGCTATTGCCCGTGGAGGCCGTCGCATCAAATGTGCCGAGCAAGCCGTTGCCTGACGCGGTAAAGCTGGCCACAGGGGGCGGACAGGGATTGGTACACGCAATGTTGCTCTCCAGCAAGTAGCCCGATCCAGGAACCGTTCCGGGCGTGAAGCTGCTCACCGTGTCACCAAAGGAATCCATCAGGTACCAGCCACATTCGTTGGCCCATGCCCCGTTCGCCAAGAAGCGCACGCGTAGGGTATCCCCGTCGCAGACGTTGATGGTGAAACTGGCCGCAAAGCCCGCATTAAATGTGAAGTTGGTGATGCTCGTCCCGGTGGTAATCTCGAGATTGTGCAGGATGGTACCTGCGCCGTTTCCGGTCCATCCGTCACCATAGGTGTCGATCAAATCCAAGGTGTATTGGCAGCCATTAGAACAGCTGAAGGTCGTCTGGGTGTATGGCCCTAGTTTGGGCGACACTTGGCCAATACCACAGGAATCAAAGACGTAAATGTCGTAGGCCGTGCTCGTGAGCAAACCAGGGATGATGAAGGGGCTGCTGGCTGCAGCAAGCAGGGTGCCCGAACCAGGCGTAAAGCCAGAAGGACCGTACTCAATCATCGTGATACCGCCCCCGCCGGCCGTGAAGGTCACCTCCAGACTGGTGTTGCTAAAGGGTTGCACACTGATATTCGAAGGGGGCAAACAAGGCAAGGGATTATTGATGGTCAAATCGTCAATGGCAATGTCGCCAGACGCTTGGTTGCCACCGCCGGGTTTCGTGGAAGTAAAGCGCAACTGAATCGTGTCGCCCGCATAGGCCGAAATATTCGCCTTCACTTCCTGCCAACTGTTGCCCTGGCTTCCTTGTGCCGTGCTGATGTTGGTCCACGCGCCGCCATTGGCCGAAATCTCCACGTTCAAGGTGCCGATTTGGGTACCAAACATGTGCCGCCAGAAGATGACCTCCGGATTGCTCAATGTATCCAAGAAGATGAGCGGGGTGGTCAATGTAGCGGAAGCCCCATTGAACGCCGAGGCCTCGACATAGACATAGTTTCCACTTCCCGTGGTGTGGTCCCCCGTGGGGCCCGTGTTGTTGGTCGGCGTGGTTCCCGTACCTCCGCCCCAGTGGTAGGGCTGGTTGAAGGGAGGGCCTCCCGTGCCTGCGGCCGGGTTGCGCGTCCAACAGGGATCGATGGTCGAGTTTTGGTTGAAGTTGCCGGTACCCGAGGCAAAGGTCCCATCAAAGTTTTCGAGGTAAGGCGCAGTAATTACCCCACAGGCCGTGCTTCCCGAAGCCGGTCCGGACCAATTCGAATTGGACGAAGGCCCACAGACATCGCGGACATAGAATTGGTAGGTATTCGACGCATTGAGGCCTGTCACGGTAAAGGGATTGGTCGCCGCCGTGACCGTGGTGCCCGCGCCTTGCGTGAAGCCTACTGGACCATATTCAATCTGCCATGAAGTCGCCCCTCCGGAGGTCCAGCTCAACGTAATGGAATTGGCCGTTGAAGCCGTGGCCGTCAAGGAACTCGGAACCGGACAGGAGACACAAACCACAGAGCCGCTGTAATGCACCCCTGTTGGAAT
>JAURAE010000001.1 GCA_030829675.1 Schleiferiaceae bacterium | reverse complement strand
CCGCACCAACCCACTGCCCTCTCAATACATTTTTGGAGGCATTCCAAATCCCGCATTAGACGACCCAATTACCACGGAACTTACCCAAAGTTTCTCCCCCGTTCTTCAGGCTCAATCACAACAAATGCCATTGAACGGATCCTTGGGCATTAGCTTCGGCGATCAAAAGAAAAAGGACAACGGAAAAACTGTGGGTTACAATGGGTCCTTCTCGTACAAAAGCAATACTGACTTTTTCGGCTCGGCCACAGATTCCAACAGAACCTACAGCCAAAACTTCTACCGTAAGCCAAATTCTGTAGACGATTACCAATTATTAGCTGACCGCACGCAGGTCGGTTCTTTAGCCGTAAACAACGTCCTGTTAAACGGTCTACTAGGGTATTCCATCAAGGATGAAGATGATAAATACCGGTTCATGGTCATGCACCTACAAAATGGAGAATCACGCACAGGACGCTTCACCGAAACGGCCTCGATTGAGAATTCGTTCGTCGGTCAACGCGACAACCTAGAATATAGCGAGCGTTCCATCTCTTCCATGTTCTTTAACGGCCAACACAGTCGTAACGAGAACAAAATGAAAATTGATTGGCGCATCGCCCCAACCTACAGCCGTATTGCAGATAAGGACATTCGTTCGACCTCATACCGCACAGAAGATGGTGAATTCAATATCGCCCCAGGGGAAACGGGATTCCCTAATCGTATCTGGCGTAATCTGAATGAATTCAACCTCTCGAACAGAGTGGATATTACCAAAACACATGAATTACGTGGTAGAGATGCCAAAACGAAATTTGGTGCGAGTTACAACTTCAAGTACCGCGATTATGAGATTTTGAGGTACCAATTGCGCGCAAAGAATTTGGGCGAGCTTGATGCTTTGACAGGAAATGCAGATGAGCTCTTGACAGATTATTACGTGTGGGATCCTGCCTCGGATGCGGGTATGTACTACAGTGGTAATTACGAAGCGAACAACGCATACCAAGGTATTCAAAGTAATTTCTCTGCCTACTACAGCGAAGAATTCAGCTTGAATGCGCTGACTAAAGTGGTTGCGGGATTGCGTGCTGAGCGTTACGACCAGTTCTACACCGGTGTCGACCAACAAGAAGCCGCTGCACCGGGCACCGGTTTGAATTACCGCTGGGCACCTGTGTTGAATAACTTCAACCTCTTCCCCACGGCCTCGTTGATTTATTCGGTCAATGAAAACACCAACTTCCGCTTGGGTGCGTTCCGTACGGTGGCTCGTCCATCCTTTAAGGAAAAGAGTGCGGCACAGATTGAGGATGTTTTGACGGGTATTACTTTCATTGGAAACCTGAACCTAGAGAACACCATCATCAACAACTTGGACGTTCGTTACGAATACTTCATGGAAGGCGGACAAACCATCGCCATCTCTGGATTCTACAAGCATTTTACCAACCCAATTGAATTGGTCGCCTATAGTGCCGCTGCACCATCGAACTTCCAACCAAGAAACGTAGGAAACGCTACCGTAGCCGGCGCTGAGTTTGAGGTGCGTAAGAATCTTGGCTTCCTAGGGCTCAAGCATTTCGAAGTGAACTCTAACCTTTCTTTGATTTACTCCGGGGTAAGTCGCGATTCGAGCGAGTACGCTGCCCGCATTGCTTCTGCTCGCACGGGTGAGGTCATCGATGAAATTCGTCCTATGCAAGGGCAATCGCCGTATTTGATTAATGTCGGATTGAACTATAACAATCCTGAGAAAGGATGGCAAGGTGGTTTGTTCTACAACGTTCAAGGCGAGAGGCTCTACATCGTAGGTGTAGCCGACAACCCTGATGTTTTCGAAGTACCTTTCCACAGTTTGAATTTCAACCTGATGAAGAACTTTGGTGAGGACCAACGCTACCAGGTTGGCTTCTCGGTAAACAACATCATGGACGATACCCGCGATCGAATTTTCCGCAGCTACAACAGCGCAGAACCGATGTTCAGCACTTGGGCACCGGGAAGAACCTTTAAATTGAGCTTCCGCTATTCGTTGTAAGCTACAAGACAATACCTAATTTTGAACCGTGCCCTAAGGGGTGCGGTTTTTTTTATGTCCAATTTCTCCCACATCACACCCGCAAATTTCGAAGCCGAAGCGCTCAAGCTTTTCCATTGGCAGCGGAAACACAATGCGGTGTACGGCAAGTTCTGCCAATTGTTGGGCAGAGATTCCGCGGACATCCATCGCATCGACCAAATTCCGTTTCTACCGGTGGAGTTGTTTAAGGGGCATGCTGTAGTTTGTGGGAATTGGACCCCGGAAATCACCTTCTCCTCGAGCACCACGACCGGCGGCACCCCTTCGCTACATCACGTCCAATCTACAGCACATTATCAAAGTGTCTATGTTCAGGGCTTTGAGCGGCAATATGGGGCCATAGAAGATTGGACCGTCCTGGCCTTGCTGCCCTCCTATTTGGAGCGCAGTGGATCGTCGTTGGTGATGATGGCGGAGGGAATGATTGAACGCTCGAGGGATGTGAGAAGTGGCTTCTACCTATACAATCACGCGGAGTTGTTGGAGCGCTTGAGGGAACTGGGCGATGAAAAAAAGCCTACACTATTATTGGGAGTGACGTTTGCCTTACTTGATTTTGCCGATTTTCTTGGCGATCAACCCCTTGATTTTCCGGAGTTGCGCGTCATGGAAACGGGCGGCATGAAGGGGCGCAAGAAGGAAATGATTCGCGCAGAAGTACATGCTTATCTACGAAGGGCTTTTCCCGCATCGGCGATCGACAGTGAATATGGAATGACCGAGCTCATGAGCCAAGCCTACATGCAAGATTCTGGCGTATTTGTTGCACCGGATTGGATGCGGGTGTATACGCGTGATATTGCGGACCCCCTCTCCTCTCCTCAGCAGAACGGCTCGCGGGGCGCCTTAAACGTTATTGATTTAGCAAATGTCGATAGCTGCGCATTTTTAGCATTGGCCGATCAGGGCCAAGTCTTTGAAAACGGTACATTTGAGGTCTATGGAAGATTAGACCACAGCGAAATACGCGGGTGTAATTTGATGATTAGTCTATGAAATTGAAACTGATTTTAGCCCTTTTAGGGTGCACCATGTTGGCCCACGGCCAGCTCATTCGTCGCTCGGCCGACTTAGCGAAAGACGAGGGACACCTTACCCTTGTTGATAGCGTACGCATTGCGGCATACGATAACGGAACCAGCACCTACGAAGTACATCTGCATTGTTGGGTGCACGAAGATTTTGTCAATGTTATTGATAAGCGAGTGATGGCTGAAGCGGCATTGTTTTCGGAAAAACTTGAAACTCTGGTCAAGGTTCGTGATAGCTATCCTTTAGATTCATTGTGGGAGAGTTCCGCAAGACGCAAGTCCAATTATTACGAAGTGGTGCTTTCAGGTACATTGAATAGCCGCCACATAGAGCGCCGAAGCTTCCCCACCTATATGCTCGAGCAATTCTTTTCTGAAAAGCGAGTGGGCTCGATGAAGGAGAATTTGGAAAATGAACTGAAGAAAAACGGTTGGGAAAACAAGTCTTTCGGCGAATACGATGCTTGGGCCTTCCTTGACCATCAGAGAAATCCGGGCAAACCTGAACTCCAAGCCCTGTTCATCTTCCGCGGCAGTATGCCTTATGTCCTGATCAATAAAGGAGAACTTTTCGAATACCCCAAGCTCAAGCTCACCGAAGACAGAGATTATGGGACGTTCTACTTCTTCCAAAGACCGAACGACAGATTCCTCTCCGAAATAGACGATATCGTCATGGACTATGTACAGTTATAAAAAAAGGCGCCCTGCGGGCGCCTTTTTTGTGCGGTAAAATTTTGCTTAGTCGACGATGGCGATCAGGAAGTAGTTTTTCTTCCCTTTCTGCGCGATAATCAATCCGCCGGCAACCACATCCTCTTCGGATAGGGTTTTGTCCAAATCCACCTTGCTCTTATTGATGGCCACACCATTGCCTTGCACCATTTTGCGCGCTTCGCCTTTCGAAGGGAAGATGGCAGTGTGCTCTGCCAAGGCCTCCACAATATCTAAGCCTCCGGCAAGCGCCGTACGTGGTAATTCAAACTGTGGTACACCTTCAAAAACACTCTCTAGCGTGGTGCGATCGAGCTTGCGAAGCTGCTCTTCTGTAGCATTGCCAAAAAGGATTTGTGAAGCCGCCTGAGCATTCTCGAGGTCTTCTTTGCTGTGTACACGCTCGGTCACCTCTTCTGCCAAGGCTTTCTGAAGCTTGCGTTGATGCGGAGCCTCATTGTGTTCTGCGATCAAGGCCTCGATTTCTTCTCGAGATTTAATGCTAAAGATTTTAATGTAGTTCTCGGCATCGGAATCCGCCGCGTTCAACCAAAACTGGTAGAAGGCATACGGCGAGGTGCGGTTCGGATCCAACCAAACGTTGCCGCCTTCGGACTTCCCAAACTTGGTTCCATCTGCCTTTTTAATCAACGGTGTGGTCAATGCATGCGCGGAGCCACGTCCTAATCGACGAATGAGTTCCGTACCTGTGGTGATATTGCCCCATTGGTCTGAGCCGCCCATTTGTAGCTTCACACCATTGTTTTTCCAAAGGTGGTAGAAATCATAGCCTTGAATGAGCTGGTACGAGAACTCCGTAAAGCTCATGCCCGTCTCCAATCTGTTCTTAACGCTGTCTTTGGCCATCATGTAGTTTACACTGATGTGCTTACCAACGTCACGGATAAAACCGAGGAAGTCAAACTCCTTGAACCAATCGTAATTGTTGACGATTTCAGCGCTGTTGTCCCCACAATCAAAGTTGAGGAACTTCTCAAGTTGTGCTTTCTGACAATTCAAGTTATGCTGTAGGGCCTCTAGGTCCAGGAGGTTACGCTCTGCACTTTTCCCAGAGGGATCCCCCACCATTCCGGTGGCACCCCCAACCAAGGCGATGGGCTTATGTCCGGCGCGTTGAAAGTGTACGAGGGTCATGATCTGCACCATGTTCCCTACCCCCAATGAATCTGCCGTAGGATCAAAGCCGATATAACCGCTGACCATTTCCTTGGTCAACAATTCTTCAGTTTCAGGCATAATGTCGTGCAACATGCCTCTCCAACGCAGTTCTTCAACAAAGTTTGTATTCATGGGTCGTCCCTTTGAGTTATCGCTTGAATGAGCCGCTAAAATAGCCATCATTCGTCATCTACGCCTAACTCTACCATTAAATCTGGGTTTTGAAAGAGGTAGGCACGAAAGCGGAGGTCTTTGGGTTGAAAAAGCTGGAGGCCATCCACTTCTAAAGGGATTTCAAGGCTGGGTTCGTCGAGGTCGACAATGCAAAATTCTTTGCGGGTAGAAGACCAAAGAAAAGCGCCCATGCGATCGCGGCGGTCTTCGAGGCAATATTCAACGATGTCCCACTCGTAGAGCATGCGTTTGTCTATATCAAACAGCCCCACACCTTCATCGACTTTGTTGTGTTCGATTTTGATGCCTGACCACCAGAATTGGTCCCTAGAATAGAAATGCGATCGACTGCCTATTTTACGGGCGTAGCCGACCACTTCATCGTCGTGGCGCAATCGATATCTGGTTTCTAGGGTGGTATCCATCACCCAAAAAAACAACGCCCGGAGCAGAAGGTTCTGTCCGGGCGTGATATTTATGATTACAATCTTATTTCTGGAAGGCTGAGATGCCGCGGTCCATCCATTCGATATAGGCTTCGATATCGAGATCTGCGCCTCTTGTTTCAATCAAAGGCTTGAGGTCATCGTGCCCGAGGAAAACGTACAAGGGCTGGCTAACCGCCCCAAAGTTCACTTCCTCAAACTCGCTCCACTTGTTACCGACGTTCTTGATTTTACGGCCCGTTACTTCGCTGATGTATTGCTCTTCTTTCGGGAACTCCGTGCGCTCATCCACATATAGTGAAATGAGAACAACTTCATCTCTCAACCTCTTGTGAACGCGCTCGTCTACCCAAACGTTTTCTTCCATCTTGCGACAATTCTGACATCCCCATCCGGTGAAATCTATCATGATGGGCTTGCCTACCTCCTTGGCATAGGCCAAACCGGCATCAAAATCATTGAAACATGGCAAGCCGTTGGGACAATGATCGCCATGCTCCACCTCTACGGCTGCAGACTCACCCGCACCAACCATATTAATCACGGGTTGCGCG
The DNA here is from genome assembly GCA_030829675.1 of Schleiferiaceae bacterium. Classification (GTDB taxonomy): domain Bacteria; phylum Bacteroidota; class Bacteroidia; order Flavobacteriales; family Schleiferiaceae; genus UBA10364. The sequence goes on along the minus strand of JAURAE010000001.1, from coordinate 77,725 downwards.
TAGGCACCGCTCTTACTTTCTGCATAATGCTCTGGCGGCGGGAATCCTGAGATGAGCTTCACAGGAGCGCCGAAGATTCCTGGCAACATGTAGAAGCCCAAAATCATGAAGACCATCGCGAAGCTAAGTCGTGGTACTGAAATAGTGGTTACCGGACTATCTAGCGGCATGCGGAAGGCACCCAAAAGGTAGAAGGCAGTGATAAAGGCGATGGCTACCCAAATGGCTAGGAAAAGTTCACGCTCTAACCAATGCGCTTGCCATACCAAATCTGCCGTGGACAAGAATTTCAATGCGAACGCTAATTCCAAGAACCCGAGGGTCACTTTCACGGTGTTCAACCAACCGCCTGATGAAGGCAAAGAGTTCAACCATCCAGGGAAAGCGGCAAAAAGGGTAAAGGGTATGGCCAAGGCCAATGAGAATCCAAACATCCCTACGGCAGGTCCCAGTAGCGAACCTTTTGATCCCGCCTCGACGAGCAATGTTCCGATAATTGGACCCGTACAAGAAAAGCTCACCAAGCTCAAGGTAAAGGCCATGAAGAAGATACCAAGCATCCCTCCCTTGTTGGACGCATCATCTGCTTTATTGACCCAGCTCGACGGCAGAGTGATTTCAAAGGCACCAAAGAAGCTGGCCGCAAAAATGACAAAGAGAGCAAAGAATGCTAGGTTGAACCATGGATTCGTAGCCATTTGATTCAAGGCATCAGATCCAAAAATGACACTCACGGCAAGACCTAGGGCAACGTATATTACAATAATCCCTAGCCCATACAACGCTGCTTTAAATATCCCTTCGGCCTTCGTTTTGGATTGCTTGGTAAAGAAGCTCACCGTCAGTGGAATCATTGGGAAAATACAGGGCATGAGCAGCGCTGCGAAACCGCCCAAGAATCCAAGCCAGAATGTAGTTCCTAACCCTTTCCAAATGGAGGGTACAGGTGCATTGGTCACCCGAACCGAGAAATCTTCATAGGTCGGCGGCAAACACATTTCGTCATTACACACCATGAATTCGAGCTCGCCTTTGACGGTAAATTCTTTCTCAGTAGGCAAGAGCTTGACGGTGAAATCCGCGGCATCGCTGAAATAAGCCAAATCCATATCGAAATTTGGATCAAACTCCACATGTGGCTCTCCTTCGGCCCATCCTCCCACCGTGGTGAAGGAAGAATCTTCTTCGAGGACAAAGGAGGTTGGAATAGGTCCGCCTTCGTCAAGGTTTTGACTGTACAAATGCCAACCTTCCGCAATTTCTGCATGAACCGTGATGATCGTGTGCTCATCAGTGTTCTCATAAGAAGTAGACCAAGTAACTGCTTGCGGCTGTGCCCAGGCCAAGGTGGTTATTAGGAAAATAAAGGCGGTAAAAATTCGCTTCATGTGATCAAAGTTTCAGAGATGCAAGATAGGCCATGTCATCGCCTTCGACAACTTTTACGTGTGCCGCGATTCTATAGCCGAGGACCCAAAATATTTCATCGTTGTGCAAGGCAACGTAGATGTGCTTTTTGCGGTGGCGAGGAAGGCGCAGGTCGTTGAGGAAATCGGCCACTTTTTTTGAACCTTTCATCCCTAAGGGCAAGAAAGAATCTCCGGGTTTCCATACTCGAATGGTCCAGGGAAATGGGGCTGCTGCAGGGCTGATCCATTCGTGATCATCGTCGAATACAATCTGTGCTCGCGGGGTAGGTTGCAGGGTTAGGGTAAAGGGTAAATTAGACAAATCGTCCGGCCCATGAATGGTATAGGTATTGGGGTCCAATTCCTTTTTCGGCGCCAAAATAAAGGCCGTGCGGTCTTTGACTAAAATCTTCTGGCGGCCAGGCGTTAATTGGCCCGAATCCCCCTTCAAAACATGGCCACATTCCTCGTAGGAAAAGCCTAGATCCCAGCGCAGGCAGTACCTGTACAACAACGTTTGGGCATAGGGTTGCTCGATCCACGTTCCGAAATCAATGTGGACTTCATCTTCGAATTCACGCACATGATGCTGCTCAAACTCGTCCAACATTCCCTCCAACAGTTCGCGATCGCGGACCAAATTATCAATGGTCTTGGCCAAACCGCCGTGCCATCGAGGCTCCACTTCATCAAGGACCTGCGGCAGCAAATTGCGCACCTTGTTTCGCGTGTATTTCAATGTTTGATTCGAGGCATCTTCTCGCCAAGTGAGCTCATGTTCCTGTGCAAAGGCAAGAATATCCGCCTTGCTCATCTGCGCCAATGGACGAAAAATGTGGGGATGAGACATACCAGTTAGGCCGGTCAATCCCGCGCCGCGAAGGGCGTTCATTAAAAAGGTTTCCTTTCTATCGTCAAGGTGATGGGCTGTAAAAATATATTCCGCCCCAAGGGCTTGTGCACGTTCCTCGAACCAATGATACCGAAGTTTCCGGGCCCAATTCTGAATGTTCTCTCCTTTGCGCTTTGTAGGATCGGCATGCAGCACTTCAATTTCAAATCGATGCTCCTGAGCGAACCAGCGGCACCAGCGTTCGTCTTCGTCCGCCTCCTCTCGCAAACCGTAATTCACATGAAGCAAATACGGACGGATGTTGTACCGCTGCAGCAACCAATGACTCAACACCACGGAATCTACGCCGCCGCTGAAGCCGAGAATTGCTTTTGATCCGGGGATAATGGTCATGAATGGAGGATTATAGTGTCAAAACTACAACCAATTTATCGAGCGCTATCAAACATGCTCTCTGCCTTGAGTAAACATTCTTCGTACTCCTGCTGTGGATCGCTCAAAATCGTGATGGCCCCGCCCACGTGCGTCGTCGCCACACCCGTTGTACGATTGATCGCCACACTGCGAATGACCACATTGAAATCAGCATCGCCTTCAGGAGTGGTATAGCCCACCGTACCTGAATAAATCTCCCGTGCTGTTTTTTCATACCGCTCGGCCAATTGCATGGCACTCACTTTAGGAGCGCCCGTCATTGAACCCATGGGGAAGGTCGCGCCAAAGAGCTCCCAAAATCCGGTATTGGGGCTGATATTGGCTTCGACTGTACTGATCAATTGGTTTACATTTTTAAAGGCATACGTGCCGTACAACTCGCTCACCTGAACGCTCCCCTTAGTCGCCACACGACTGAGGTCATTACGGACTAAATCTACGATCATCACATTCTCTGCGCGTTCCTTTTCACTTTCCTTCAACGCAGCCATAGCTGCCGCATTGTTGGCTACCCGGCGATTGGTTCCTTTGATGGGCTGACTCAAAATGCGCTGTCCCTTTTTGCTGAAATAACGTTCGGGAGAGGTACACAGGAGTTCGTACTGGTCGAGCTTGAGATAGGCGCTGAACGGCGCTTCTGTTCGAGACGCCATTTTCTCAAACAAGGCCGGCGAATGCAACGCCGCTACCTCAGCCTTGAAAGCCGTGCAGTAATTGACCTCGTAAATATCCCCTCTTTGGATGTGTGCTTTGAGGTGTTCGACGGCGCTCAAGTATTCCGCTTTGGTCTCCACAGGCTTGAAATCAAGGGCAGTGGGACCTTCGAGCGGTGCGGCCGGCTGAAGCAGGTCTTGAATGATTTGGGTGGAGCGGTCGCTGGTGAAATCGGTCACAGATAATTCTCCATCCCAACTCAAGGTACCCACTACTTCAGGTTCAAAGAAGAGGGCTTCGGGCCAATCTCCCAAGGCGGGATTCCCACGGTCCAAAGATTCAAAGCGATGACGCATTTCATAACCGGCAAAACCGAAGCGCCACCCGCCTTCGAGGGCGCCTAGAGCCAATTCATCGGCGCCAAAGACACGTTGAGCCCCCCACGCAAATAACAAGGCGTATGAGGTGTGAGAATTTTTATACCCCCTAGACGTGTAGAGGGCAAAAAACGATCGGCCATTGGATTCCTCCAACAGCCGATGTTCTAAATGGATCGGATCGACCTTATGTGTCGATGCCGTATGCATTAACTATGTAGTGCGCGGTTATCCGTCGCCGCCAACGCTGCTTCCTTGATCGCCTCAGTGTAGGTCGGGTGACCGTGACAAATGCGGGCAATATCTTCAGCAGATGCGCGGAATTCCATCGCAGTAACTGCTTCCATGATCATATCCGCAGCACGAGCAGCCACCATGTGTACTCCTAATACTTCATCCGTTGTAGCGTCTGCCAATACTTTCACTACCCCGTCGATATCTCCACTGGCACGTGAACGTCCCAAGGCACGCATAGGGAAGCTACCTGATTTGTAGGCAACGCCTGAAGCTTTCAACTCTTCTTCTGTCTTACCCACGGCAGCCACTTCAGGCCATGTATATACAATACCTGGAATCAAGTCGTGGTTAATATGTGGTTTCTGACCGGCCAACGTTTCGGCTACAAATACACCTTCCTCTTCCGCCTTGTGCGCCAACATAGCTCCTTTCACCACATCACCAATGGCGTAAATGTTCGCCTGTGAGGTTTGTAAATGTGCATTAGTCTCGATGCGGCCACGATCGTCAGTGGCAATACCTACGTTTTCCAACCCTAGGTTATCCGTGTAGGCACGGCGACCTACAGCCACCAAACAGTAATCACCTTCGAAGGTGATTTCGTTGCCTTTCTTATCTGTTCCTTTGACCGTTACGGTATCACCGTCGCGGCTTACTTCGCTCACTTTCGTGCTCAAGCTGAACTTCATGCCCAACTTTTTTAAGCTGCGCTGTAGCTCTTTGCCCAAGGCGCCATCCATCGTAGGGATAATGCTCGGTGCATATTCCACCACCGTTACCTCAGCACCAAGACGCTTGTATACAGAACCTAGTTCCAATCCAATAACGCCACCACCGATCACGATCATGTGCTTTGGAATCTCCTTCAAGCTCAATGCTTCGGTAGAGCTGATGATGCGCTCTTTATCAAATTTCGCAAACGGCAACTCAATAGGTTTTGAACCCGTTGCAAGGATGATGTTTTTCGCACTGACCTCAGTGGTGCTTTCGCCAGCCACCTTTACCGTGTTGGCATCCACCAGTGAACCGAAGCCGCGAAGCACATCGATGTTGTTCTTTTTCATCAAGTAATCGATACCGTCGCAAGTAGTGCTTACTACTCCTGCTTTGCGCTCCATCATCTTGCCAAAATCAATGGTAGGTGGATTCACCACAATACCGTGATCTTCGAATGAGTGTGCCGCCATGTGGTAATGCTCCGAGGAGTCCAACAAGGCTTTTGATGGAATACATCCAACGTTTAGACAGGTACCACCAAGTGTAGCATATTTCTCTACCAAGGCTGTTTTCATTCCCAGTTGCGCGCAACGAATAGCGCTCACATAACCACCAGGACCTGAACCAATGACAACGACGTCGTAAGAACTCATAAAATGATGTTTAATTCTAAGCAAAGGTACACACGGGGCGTTGCTTACCTCGGCTTTAATCGGAAAAATCTACTAAATAGAAGTACACCGAGATTGAGGGCAAAGAGCCAAATCATGAATTGGCCGATCCAGTCCCCAGTTCTGCTATATACTGTTTGGCCTTCGAGTAGCGGAACCTCCATCACAATCACGCCTTCCTCTTCCCAACCGAGCGGCTCTTGTACACGGCCTTTTTGGTCGATAATACAACTAATGCCGGTGTTGGCGCTACGCACAACCCACTTGCCGTTTTCTATCGCGCGCAACCCGGAGAATCGCATGTGCTGAACATGGCCCTGCGTATCCCCCCACCAACCGTCGTTAGTGATGACTGCAAGTAGGTTTGCACCTTGTTTCGCATAGTCCGTGGTATAATCTGAGAATTCGTTTTCCCAACAAATAATTGGGCCCAATTTCATCCCTTTTCCATTGTCAAAAACGGTGCGTTCACTAGAAACACCAAGCGTTCCAGAAGTACCTCCCAACTCCAGTGCCCAATCTCCTAACCAAGGCTTCAGCAGCTGAACAAACGGCATGGTCTCCCCACCAACCACGAGTTTTCCTTTGTGGTACAAAGCGGCATTTGGCATGCCTTTCGTGCGGAATAAAGCCGTGTTGTACAAGGTATAGTATCGATTGCCCATAGGCCTATTGTAGGCATTTGGGGCATCTTGAAAGTCGTAGGTCGTCGCTCCGAAAATCGCCGCATCACCATAGGCATCCAACACCTGGTGCAACTTGCGGTCCATCGGCGAATACCCGTAAGTCGACTCCTGACGAGCTTTCGGCAAGAACGTCTCCGGCAGTACAATCAAATCCACTCGCTGATCGCCCAATTGAGAGTGCAACAGGCCTCGTACCTTTTCAATCTGCTCGCCTTCCGGCATTTCCCACTTTTCGGTGTAGGCGTTGATATTTGGTTGGACCACTGCGACGCTGACCCACCCCGATGGTTTCTTAGAATGTGGTAAGAACCACAGACTTATACTGGTCAAAACAGGTACTAAAAACAACAAGAGCGGACGATCCTTTCTCCACCGTCCTAGCAACCAAAGGTACGTGGCTATGGCCACAAGAAGTACCCAGAGTGTCCCGCCGGTCGCACCCAACCACTGATACCATTGTACCAATATGGGCAGGCCGTTAAACGTGTTTCCTAGATTTAACCAAGGAAAGGCCAATCCCCAGTGGTCGTGCAGTTTTTCAAAAGCGATCCAACTCGCAACGACCGGCAAATACGCCAATAGGCTGAACCTTTCTACTTGTGGGAACTTCCGCCAAAGGATGGAAGAACGTACCCCCAGCCACAAGGCCGCCGCCATCAACGCACCATTGATAAATACGGTCGCAATGACTCCTAAAGGGTGTGCATTAGCGATCCAGTAGGTGGTAGCGGCATTCCACAGTGCCATGACCGCATAAAGCTTTAAAAACTTTCGTCCCGGACGGTGGGCTAATTCCAATAATACCACGAAAGCGGGTATGATCAACACCCCCAACATGGGGACATTCCAAGCAGCGACTAATAAAACTGTCGCTGCCAACATCATTTTCCAATCCGACCAAGGGCGTAGTTGAGACATAGTGCCAAAATAATGCATCTTTGCAGGGCATGAAACACATTCCAAATCTTTTAACACTCGCGAACGCAATTTGCGGGATGATGGCCATCTACTTCATCGTCAACGCGAGCAATACAGGTCTTGCCATAGCACTCATTGCAGCTGCATTATTCGATATGCTTGACGGCTGGGCGGCTCGAAAAGTGGGCGCCTCTTCCGAACTAGGCAAACAACTAGATTCCTTGGCTGACGCCATTTCCTTTGGGGCGACCTCTGGATTTCTTTGGTCCAGTATTTTGGCCGATTATGCCAAGGTACCGCAACCCTGGGCCATGCTCGTGGGCGCCGGCGTTACCGCCGCGAGCGTTTATCGTCTAGCCGTATTCAACCTTCGTGAGGACGGAGGAAAAGATTTTGTCGGAATGCCGACCCCCGCCAATGCTTTATTCGCGCTCGGCCTTTGGTCCTGGATGGGACGTTGGGACAATTGGGAATGGATCATGGCTTTAGAAGGCGCTCAATTGTTAATATGGCACATGGCGCTGGTCTCTATTGCCTTCTATACGATCTACTGGCAAAACGCTTCATTCCAAGTACTTAGCCTCAAAGGCGGCGGCGATACACCTCGTAAAATAGGGCAATACACCCTTGTTGGAATTTTAGCCGTAATGATTCCTTTTTTTGGTGCCTTGAGCATCTCAATTGTCGTATTTTTGCTACCAATTATTAGCGCCTTCGCTCTGAAAAGCAAGGCATAAGACCCATAAAAACTCAACGATGAAATTCACTGCTGAAATCAACGTGATGCCGCTAAAGGCACTTTTAGATCCTCAAGGAAAAACCGTAGGTGCAAACCTTAAAAACATCGGATTGGAAGCATTGACCAATGTGAGAATTGGCAAGCACATTACCCTAGAGGTAGAGGCAGATTCGAAGGAAGCTGCAGAGGCAATGGTGAAAGAAGCGAGCGAAAAGCTCCTCATCAACCCTGTGATGGAGTCCTTTGACTTCGTCGTAACCGAGGCGTAAACACTACGCTTTGAATTTCTTAGCGCATTTACATTTAAGCCCGAACCTCTCCGAGGTTCGGGTTTTTAATTTCACCGCAGATGGCTTTAAAGGCCAAGGTTGGCGGGAAGGTTCCACCCCAGCCCAAAGGCTCGGCATCGACCTCCACCGCTTCATTGACCAATTCGCGGATGCGCACCCCATAAGTCTAACGACCAAGAAGTTACTCTATCCTAAAGTGGGGAAATACGCTCCGGTGGCGCTAGACTTGATGGGAGATTTCTTTTTGCACCGCCACTGGAATTGGACCCAACACCGCCCCGCTCCTACCGCGCCGGAATTCATTCAAATGTGCTTGGACGATATTGCTGCCCACCAACATCTCTTGGTCGGGCGAGCCGCACACATGGCGCCGCACCTGCTTCGGGAAAATTGGCTCCTGTCCTACCGAAACGTCGAAGGCTTGGCGCGCGCTGCCTCAGGCATTGCCTACAGACATCGTGGTGGGGAAGCTTTTGCGTACTACTTCAACAACGCCCTTGAGGGGGAAATAGACTTATTCGAACCGTGGTTTTTAGAGATGTACAGCGATTTACAGCAGGCCGCCAAGGACTTCTACCAGCAACACTCAGATTGGGGGCAACTTCAAAGCGGGAATACGTTATGAAAACTTCACCCATCGTATCTTTGCTTAAACTTTTACCAGCATGATGTATATCAAGCGCAAAGAACACTTCTGTGCTGCGCACAAATTGTGGAATGATAAATGGGACGCCGCGACCAATAAAAAGGTTTTCGGAAAATGTTCAAACGAGAACTACCACGGACACAACTTCGAGTTGGAGGTGACCGTTCGCGGGGAAATCGACCCAGAAACAGGCTTCGTGATGAACCTTTTCGACCTCAAACAGATCATTCGCGAGCACATCATCGATGTGGTCGACCACAAAAACTTGAATTTAGATATCGACTTCATGGCGGGCAAGCAGCCCACTGCTGAGATTATTGCCTATGAATTTTGGAAGATCCTCGCACCGAAAGTTGCTGAACACGGGGCCGAGTTGCACAAAATCCAATTGGCCGAAACACATAATAACATTATAGAATACTACGGAGAATGAGCAAAGCCTATGTATTTCCGGGCCAAGGCGCCCAGTACCCAGGAATGGGAAGAGACTTGTACGACAACCACAAAGAAGCACGCGAGCTGTTCGACACCGCCGACAGAGTGCTAGGTTTTGAATTGAGCAAAATCATGTTCGAAGGAACGGAGGAAGAGCTCAAGCAAACCAAAGTAACCCAACCGGCCATCTTTACCATGAGCGTGATTATGGCAAAACTGTTGGGCAACGATTTCCAGCCAGATATGGTGGCAGGCCACAGTTTGGGTGAGTTTTCAGCCCTTTGTGCGACCGGTGCGTTGAGCTTTACGGACGCCCTAACCTTGGTGAGCAAGCGTGCCATGGCGATGCAAAAAGCCTGTGAGCAGAATCCATCCACGATGGCCGCAATCTTGGGCCTAGACGATGAAGTAGTCGAAAATATTTGCGCCGATATCGACGGCGTAGTTGTGGCCGCGAACTATAACTGTCCTGGGCAGTTAGTGATATCGGGTACGATCAGTGCCGTGGAGGCTGCTTGTACAAAAGCTACCGAAGCTGGTGCGCGTCGCGCCTTGGTACTACCAGTGGGTGGAGCATTCCACAGCCCATTGATGGAGCCTGCTAGAGCAGAATTAGCCGCCGCTATCGAAGCAACAGACATCGATACTCCGGTGTGCCCTGTGTACCAGAACAGCGTTGCGAAAGCAGTGCAAAACCCAACAGAGATTAAAAAGAATTTAATCGACCAATTAACTGCTCCGGTAAAATGGACCCAAAGTGTTCAGGAGATGATGGCCGACGGCGCCACTCACTTCGTAGAATGCGGACCAGGAAAAACCTTGCAGGGGTTGATCAAGAAAATTGATCGCGCCAATGAAGTTAGCGGCGTGAGCTTCGAATAATGAAAGAAGTAACCTGGAAAAGCCCTTCTAATATTGCGCTAGTAAAATACTGGGGCAAATACCCGGTCCAAATACCGGCCAACCCTTCTATTAGCTTTACCCTGAGTGCAGCGGCCACAACCACGACGTTGAAGTACGCGCCGGGAACTGGCCAAATAGAAGTATATCTCGAAGGCGTTTCCACCCCGAGTTTCCTGCCGAAAATCAAGACGTTCCTCGAACGTACTGCCGAGCAATTTCCTTTTGCCAGCACCCTTGATTTGGAAATTCACACCTCCAACAGCTTCCCACACAGCTCGGGCATTGCCTCCTCTGCCTCGGGCATGAGCGCTTTAGCCTTGTGTTTAATGAGCGTGAAACAAGCATTGGGACTGCCCGTTTCAGACTTTTTCCAAGAGGCTAGCGAAGCCGCAAGATTAGGATCTGGGTCTGGATCACGAAGCGTTTTTGGCCCATTGGCCGCCTGGGGAACACACCAGGACATCCAAGGAAGCCACGACCGCTGGGCCGTTGCCTACGACGATGTAGCCGAAGTATTCACCACCTTCCAGGACACCATCCTATTGGTAGATAAAGGCGAAAAAGTCGTGAGCTCTACTGTAGGTCACGGCTTGATGGAAGGCCACGCGTATGCAGAGGCACGTTTCGCCCAAGCCCACACCAACCAAGCAGATATTTTGACCTGCATGCGTAATGGAGATATTGAAGGATTTGGGGCCATCGTAGAAAGTGAAGCCTTGACGCTGCACGCTATGATGATGAGCTCTCGTCCCTATTTTATCCTGATGAAGCCGAATACCCTCAAGGTCATCGAGGCCATTTGGGCATTCCGCGAAAACACAGGCAATCCATTGTATTTTACCTTAGATGCCGGGGCAAATGTGCATTTGTTGTACCCAAAATCGCATAAAGACGTAATTTTGCAGTTCATAGACAGTGACTTACGAACTTTTTGTAAGGACGGGAGTTACCTATGTGACGAAGTTGGTCAAGGACCTAAACAGCTATAAATGGAAAAGAATCCGCTCTTTTACGGTAAAGTGCTTCTCTTTGGAGAGTACGGAATCATTGGAAACAGTATGGGCCTATCGATTCCGCACACCTATTATAAGGGCGCGTTCCAGTTCGCTTCAGAACAAGATGCAGTACAGGAGAAAAGCAATGCCAACCTTCGTAAATATGTCGAGTACCTTAAATCTGAAGACGCACCGTGCGACTTTGATTTTAGAGCCTTCGATGCCGATCTAAACTGCGGACTATTCTTCGATTCCTCTATTCCACAAGGTTTTGGTGTAGGTTCTTCCGGTGCCTTGGTGGCGGCCATTTACGACCGTTACTGCACCAATAAGATCTCTGCCAACCCTGAAAAAGCGAAGGACATTAAAGCCCTCAAGCAGATTTTCAGCTGGATGGAAAGCTACTTCCACGGAAAGAGCAGCGGTATTGACCCTACCATTTGTTACCTCGGCCTGCCCTTGTTGATCAAGAGTAAGGACAACCTGGGTACTATTGAGCTTCCCGCTTCGTTGGCAGAAGGCTCAGGCGCGGTGTTCTTATTGAACAGCGGTGCACCTGGCGAAACCCAGCCCATGGTAGAAATCTTCATGGAGAAACTCAAAGAAGAGGGCTTCCGCAATATGCTGAAGAACCAATTCATTAAATACAACGACGCTTGTATCAAAGCATTCGTCAAAGGCGACCGCACCCCGTTATTCAACAATTTGAAAAAGTTGAGTGCCCTCGTCCTTGACAACTTCGATCCAATGATTCCACAAGGGTTCCACGACCTTTGGCGCGAAGGATTGGAGAGTGAGGAATATTACCTCAAGCTCTGTGGTTCAGGCGGTGGTGGTTTTGTCATGGGCTTCACCCGTGATTACGATAAGGTCAAGTCTAAATTTGAAGGGTTCTCCCCTGAAGTCGTCTACAGATTTTGACAGCACTGAACCGCCGCCGATATTCCCTCCTAAAATTCCTAGCCTTACTTAGCCAAATCCGTTGGTACAACGTGTTATTGCTCCTCATCGGCCAATACCTCGCGGCGCTTTTCGTCTTTGAACCCAGCAACACTTGGCAAAGCACACTCTCGGATACAGGAACGCACCTGACCATCTGGTCCTCCGCCTTCCTACTGGTCTTTGGCTTCCTCATCAACAGCTTTTACGATTTGGAGACCGACACCATCAATAGGCCCAAGCAAACCGCCTTCGAACGATTGGTCAGCCAAAGCACCTCACTCCGCATCGCTGTGTTGGCATTGATCATAGGACTCCTCATGGCCTATACCGTGAGCTGGCGTGGATTGCTGTTCTATGCATTCTACGCCTTTTTACTATGGTTCTACAGCCACAAGGTCCGCAATATTCCACTGGTCGGTCATTTTAGCGCTTCCATTATCGGCCTGCTGCCCTTTTTTGGGATCAGCGTCTATCACCAATACCTCAGCCTACATACTTTCGCCTTTGGAGGTCTCATCGGCCTCGCTTTATTCTCGCGTGAGTTGCTTAAAGACCTTCTGATGGTAAAAGGCGATACCGTTATGGGAAAAAGCACCGCGGCCAGTGAGTTTGGAGGCGATCAGGTGCGCTTGGCCCTGATCATCAGCAGTGGTATTGCATGGATCCCCGCCTTCTTCACGCAGCAATGGTTCAGTTTTTATGCCCAATTAGGCATGCTGCTCATGCTCGTACTCCTCAGCGTGGCCAACACGCTCACACTGGGCGCCAAAAGCCTACGCGGATTGCGCTGGGCCCACTTGTGCTACAAAGTGGTCCTGGTGATCGGAATCTTGACTATTCCATTCTTGTAATTACAATTACCTCCAAATATTGAGCACTCCTTCCTTCATAACAAATCCATCGAATGGAAGTCTTACCAAGATTCTCCAAGAGTAAGCGCCTTGAGGTAGCAATTGATTATTATAGCGACCATCCCAACAGTTCGAATCATCCGTAGATTCAAAAACTCGATTCCCCCAACGGTCGAATACCTGAAAATCGATTGATTCGTATCCAACTCCTTTGATTTCGAAACAATCATTTATACCGTCATTATTCGGGGAAAATGCTGTAGGTATGTACAGGTAAAAATCAGTTTCTACGGTTACAATTAACGTGATACTGTCAATACATCCGAAATCACTGGTCACTACCTGCGTTACTTCATAATCACCAGGACGCGAGAAGTCATACTCAAAATTTTCACCAGTGATGACCGTAGAATCTAAATACCAAGTCCAGCTTACCTCGTTTTGCGCCTTCTCATCAAATGCCACACGCAAAGGAACGTATGGGTCATTCATATAATTAAATCCTGCTAATGGCTTTGGCATATTGATTGCCACTGCACTATCAATCAACAATACCTGACATCCATCGGCAATACTGAATGGCACGAAGGTTGTGTCCGACCAGGGCAAAATTGACCTCGGATTATTTTGTGTTAGATTATCCATCCAATAGAATGTCAAAGGATCTTGACCGCCGTAATACACAGGACTCAGCCATGCGGAATCGCCCGGACAAACACGGATGGTATCCTGCTCATACACCATCGGCTCGTAGGGCTTCAGGTACATATTCTGCTCAAAAATCATCGTGTCCCCACATTCGTCGAACATGATATAGGTGAAGGTGGTATCGCCATCAACTTGGACCCATCGCGAAGGCAGGAAGGCACTATCATTCAACCAAAATCCATCATAGCTGCCTTCATAGGTGATATTTGTTGTAATTAATTCTACACTATCGCCTGGGCAATTTACCGTATCTGATATGGCATTTAGGGTCAATGAACCCTGCAAACTATCCTTATCCCGGATAAAATATTCAAATCTATGTACGGGATAGTTGTAGCATTGTGTATAAACGTAATCTTGAACAATTACCAGAGATTCATTTCCTTCTGATATATTATCATCATACACCCAAAATACTAAAGTATCAGAGCTTACGTTAGGCGGTAAAACAATAGTATCTGGCAAGGTAGAAAAGTCTACTCCTTCAATTGCTGTACTAAGATTTGTATCAACATAAATTGGTATCTCCATTTGTATACCCAAATTAGCCGATCTAGTAAACACTATCTCATTCTTATTACACCCCTCAACTAGTAATGAGTCAGTAAAAGAATTACCTACATTGTTGTTCTGCGCAAAGGAAATTTCTGGTCCTTTTAAGGACTTTTCCTCCAAAAATACCGCAGAACTTAGAGCAGCATCACTTACGTTGGCTAATTTTAATCGGATCGTATACCATTCTCCACACTGAACTTGTGCTTGTGCTGTGAATTTATCTGTATATCCGTCCAAGGTCGTGATTGTACCGTTTGAACTATTGTAATAGGCACTATGAGCGACGTAATTTGGATTTGCTGAGGAGCAATTTGAAGCAGGATAACCCCCGGATGGGCTACCACTATTAATTGTGTTTACAGCAATCGGCACTGTGGTACCGGGAATGGTTGCAATGTTCCGAACTATAGATCCACCAGAAGGAGCGGATACCCCATTTATAAATGATCCCTCCAAGAAAAACCCGAATACGTCATTGAAATTACTACAAGTATATCCATCGTATTCATGAGAACCAAAACAGTAATTGAACTTGATAGAATCTGATTGAGCAATGAAACTAAATTCAATGCTAACCATGTCTTTGATAGCATAACCAGAACTCCCTAATTGACTCAATACTCCCGCTAATTCACTATCCGTAAAAGTCACGTTGTTTCCGGAACCAGGACTTGATGCAATAACATCTGATGAATTCTGCGCTGCTACCATCACAATTCCTGATTGAACTGGAAAGGTTGTATCATTCGCTTGGAAATACCCAATCTGATTGGTATTTGGTTGTGTCAAACTCATTGCATTGTGCCCCATATTGAACACTGAAAGATTAGAGTCAACCAAAATGTTAGAAGCCATCCAATAAGGATTCTTATAGTTACCAGTAGTACTTACTGTCATGCTGGGCTGGGCGGTCAATAGGCCGGCTGAACACAATGCTATGGCTAGTAGGAATTTGCGCATGCCCGAATATAGGAATTTAAATGTAGGTCTTACCTTTGAAGAGAACCCAAAATTTAATCCACTATGAACCCCAAATCTTTTATCGATACGCACAAAGAACGCATGCTCAATGAACTCTTTGAACTTTTGCGCATCCCTTCTATTTCAGCGGACCCCGCCTACAATGATCAAGTGGCCGCTTGTGCCGAGCACATTGCAGCACACATGAAGAATTTGGGCATTCAAAACGTCAACATCTACCCCACTAAGGGCCATCCTATTGTCTATGGTGATTTCTTAATCGACCCTGCCTTACCGACTGTTTTGGTCTATGGCCATTACGATGTCCAGCCGGCCGATCCTATCGAGCTTTGGGACAATGACCCTTTCGACCCCATCATCAAGGCCACAGATATTCATCCGGAAGGGGCCATTTTTGCCCGTGGTGCCTGTGACGACAAAGGACAGATGTTCATGCACCTCAAGGCATTTGAGGTCCTTCAAGCCGAAGGCGGCGTACCTTGTAATGTGAAATTCATGATCGAGGGTGAGGAAGAAGTGGGATCCTCGAACCTAGGCCCGTTCCTCTCCGAGCACAAAGACATGCTCGCTTGTGATACCATCCTCATTTCAGATACAGGCATGATTGCCAATGATACCCCGTCCATCACCACAGGTCTTAGAGGCTTGAGCTATGTGGAGGTGGAAGTTACCGGTCCGAACCGTGACTTGCATTCTGGGTTGTACGGAGGAGCGGTGGCAAATCCGATCAATATTTTGACTCAAATGGTGGCCAGTCTACACAACGAGAAAGGCGAAATCACCGTGGAAGGGTTTTACGACGGTGTGGAGATCGTTTCGGACGATGAGCGTGCCTTGATGGCACAAGCACCGTTCAGCCAAGAGGCCTTCAAGAAGTCCATCGGCATCTCAGATGTGTGGGGCGAAGAAGGATATTCAACGCCAGAGCGCACAAGCATTCGTCCAACCTTGGACGTGAACGGTATTTGGGGCGGATACATTGGCGAAGGCGCCAAGACGGTTATTCCTTCCAAGGCCTATGCTAAAATTTCCATGCGTTTGGTACCTGGTCAAGATCCGGATGCCATCACGGAGAAGTTTACCCAACATTTTATCAATATCGCGCCGGCGAGTGTGAGTGTGAAAGTAACGCCTCACCACGGCGGTTTACCTTATGTGACGCAATCTACAGATCCAGCATACCAAAGCGCTTCGGCGGCATACGAGAGAACATTTGGAAAGCCCGCATTACCCGTGAGAAGTGGCGGTTCTATTCCCATTGTTGCCTTATTTGAACAAATTTTGGGCGCGAAGAGCATCTTGATGGGCTTCGGATTAGATAGCGATGCCATCCACAGCCCGAACGAGCATTACGGCGTATTCAACTACTTCAAAGGCATTGAAACCATCCCTTACTTCTACCACAACTACGTGAACCAAATGAAGTAAGGAAATGTCCAACGAGCTTCACCTCAGCAAGAGTCTGTACTTGCAACAACATGCGAAAAATCCCGTGCATTGGAAACAGTGGTCGCAGGGCGTGTTAGATGAGGCGCAGCTCAAGGATAAATTAGTATTGATCTCCATAGGCTACTCTAGTTGCCATTGGTGCCATGTGATGGAGCACGAGAGCTTTGAAGATGGTGCGGTGGCGTCGTTGATGAATGCCCATTATACCAGCATCAAGGTTGACCGAGAGGAGCGACCTGATTTGGACGCACGGTATATGTCTGCCGTGCAATTGATGACCGGCCAGGGCGGTTGGCCTTTGAACGTTATTGCCTTGCCCGATGGCACTCCAGTATGGGGCGGTACTTATTTTTCTAAAGCAGATTGGAGTGCGGCATTGGAGCAGATTGCCAAATTATGGCGCGAGGATCGCGAGACGGTGCTTTCCTATGGGACTAAAATGCAAGAGGGCCTAAAAGAATTGGTCGCAGTGCATAAAAATGGGGTGGCCGACACCTTTACCCCTTCAGACCTCGAAGATGTTCTCGTGCCTTGGATGCGGAGTTGGGATCCGAACTGGGGCGGCAACAATAGGGCACCAAAATTCCCCATGCCCACGAACTATCAATACCTCCTGCAATACGGCATTGTTACTGGTCAGTCCGCAGTGTTGGATTATGTGCATCACACGCTGGAGCGCATGTCGTACGGTGGGTTGTACGATAGTGTGCACGGTGGATTTACGAGGTATGCTACGGACCGATTTTGGAAGGTCCCCCACTTCGAGAAAATGCTGTATGACAACGGCCAATTGCTTCAGCTCTTTGCCTTGGCACAACGCCATCGCCCGAGCGAACACTACGCCCAGATCCTACGCCAAACTTGGTCCTTCCTACAACAACACATGGCCTTACCCAGCGGGCTGTTCGGAGCTGCCTTAGATGCAGATTCCCCTACCCCGGAATCCCCTCGAGAAGAAGGCGGGTTTTATACTTGGAGCAAAGAGGAATTGGTCACTGAAAAACTTTGGGAGCAAGAGCACTTCCGAGAGTACTTCGACCTGGGGCCACATTCGGCCTGGGAAGGAAAATACATCCTGCACCGCCCCCTATCCGACGAGGAGTTTTGCGCCAAATTTGAGCTCAGCACAGAGGAACTCAAAGCATTGAAAACCCAATGGTTTGATGTACTCAAAAAGGCCAGCAGAGCCCGAAAACAGAGCCATCCAAAGCCCGCCCTTGACCCTAAGGCCATCGTAAGCTGGAATGCACTTCTTGTAAGCGGATTAGCGCAGGCACACTGGGCATTACCGAATGAGGAATTTGATCGTGCCGCGGCCCAATTATTAGAGCATTTGTGGAACCTCACCTACACCGATCAGGGGTTACACCATCAATACATCGACCAGCCTAGTGGCGAAGGGTATTTGGACGACTACAGTACCTTAGGGCTTGCCTTGTTGGATCTTTTTAGCGTTCAATCTGATGCAAAATATTTGGAACGTGCCCTCGCCTTGGCCCTAGACATTCTAGAACTATTTCCCACTGCGGAAGGCATGGCCTTTAGGCCGTACGCTCGAGATGTAAAAGAAGCCTGGCAACAGCACATAGAAGTGGAGGACAATGTCATTCCTAGTGCGAATGCGCTTTGCGCTCACTTCTTCGCTAGGCTCGGCGCGATTACTGGCACCTCTAACTATTCAAAGTGGGCCACTGATGCGCTGCATGGAATCCACGAAAAGGTATTTCGATTTGGGGCCAATTATTCCCACTGGCTCTCCCTCGCTTTACAGGAAGCTTATGGTCACCACGAAATGGTGATCTGTGGCCCAGAAGCAAAAGCATCTGCCGAAGCCTTAGCCGTGGCGCATTATCCTCCTTTAGCACAGCTATTTTGGAGTGACCACACCCGCGAAGAGAGCATTTTCAAAGGGCGCTTCCAATCAGAGAAAATGCAGTTTTATTGGTGCCAGAATAACGCTTGTGGACTGCCCATCACCTCATCCGAAGAAGCATTATCGCAATGGAAGGGCTAGAGGGCAAGTGCGGATGGTGCTTGGGCAGCGAATTGTACGAGCGCTACCATGACCAGGAATGGGGCAAACCCCTACGCGACGAACAACAAATGTTTGAATTCTTGCTCTTGGAGACCTTTCAAGCCGGCTTGAGTTGGATTACGGTGTTGCGCAAGCGTGAATCGTTCCGAGAAGTGTTCCATGGCTTTGAGGTGGACCGAGTCGCCGCTATGAACGAAGATGATATTCAAGCCGCACTGCAAAACCCCGCGATTATCCGAAATCAAGCCAAGATCCGGGCAGCCGTGCACAATGCACAATGTGTACAGCGCATGCACGAGTGTGGCACCACCTTGGTAGACTTCTTTTGGGACTATGTAAATGGCGAGCCCATTTGCAACCAATGGCAAAGCTTGAAGGAATTGCCCGCGAGCACACCGCTGGCAGAACAGATTTCCAAGGATTTGAAAAAGCTCGGGTTTAAGTTTGTAGGACCCACGGTGGTATATGCCCACATGCAAGCAACGGGCATGGTGAACGACCACCTGCTCCACTGCCCCGCTCGGTAATTACAAGTATTTCTTTTTCGATTTTTCCGCGACGAAGTCCTTCAAATAGAAAGGCTCGAAATAAGCAGTATCGACGGGCGCAAGATTTGGCCCTAGAAAGGTATGCATCGCACTTGCCGATGGAAATGCCGTAGGTACAATGGTCCAATGCGCTGGCAAAGGCGATAATAGTTCCGCCATTTTCTCGGCGCAATCGCCAATTACCGTAACACTTTCCCCGCGCAAGTGATCCCAGGACTGTGCATCGACAATGACCGCTTCAATAGGGCCACTGGCCTCGAACCCTCTTGAAGCCTTATGCCATACTTGGGCAAAGACTTCATCTCGTCGGGCGTCTAGGACTGAGATACAATAATTGGACTCAAAAGAGCTGAAATCGAAACATGCAAGGGTAGGAACGGCGTACATAGGAATGTTCAACGCAAAGGCCAATCCCTTGGCTGTACTGGTTCCTATTCTCAACCCGGTGTAGGAGCCTGGGCCTTCACCGACGATAATGCCCGATAGGTCTTTTGGGATGGCGCCGTGCTCATGCAACAGCTCCTGAATCATTACATGCAAACGTTCGCCGTGCACGAATCTATCGCCTCGCTCATCGTGGGCACCAAGCTGCACGCCGTCTTTGAACAGCGCAATACTGCAGTTTTTAGTCGATGTCTCAATGCCGAGGAGCATATGTTTATTTTTTTTCTTTGATGCTGGCGCCCTTGAGCAGGTTCTTGCTCACGGCACTATATGGACCGGTGATGATTTTAGTAGAATCCTTCAAGCCGCTCACCATAATGTACTCGTCGTCTTGAATACCGCTTTTGATCACCTTCAAACCGGCCTTCGTGCCTTCTGGTAAGAAAACCACTTCGAATTTCTCGTTGGCATCCGTCATCGCCTCATCGATCATTCGGGCCTTTTCCGTGGTGTCCTTGCGCACGCCTACGGCTTGGATTGGCACGACCAAAGCATCTTTGACTTTGTTGGTGATAATATCTACCGTTGCCGTCATTCCCGGGCGGAATGGATGTGAACCGTATTGGGCTTTCAATCCTTCATACGATTCATTAAGCACGCGAATCTTCACTTCGAAGTTTGTGACTTGGTCCGCGGATGCACCGAGGGCGAGCTTAGCACTGTTGGCAATCTCGCTGACCACCCCGCGGAAGGTCTCTCCTAAGAAAGCGTCAATCTCAATGTTGGTCGTATCGCCCATCGCCACTTTAACGATGTCGTTTTCATTGACCTCGACCAACACCTCCATAGCATTGAGGTTGGCAATGCGAAGCATCTCCGTACCTGTCATGGTCGCTGTTCCAACCACGCGCTCGCCCAATTCAACATCTAATTGGCTTACCGTACCTGTAATAGGCGCGACAATGGTCGTACGTTTTAAATTCTTGTACGCTTCGTCCAAATTCGCCTCAGCACTCTGCAACTGGTAACGCGATGCTTCTTCCTGCAACTCGCTGATTGAGATGGCGCGCTGTGCCGCATCAAATTCCTGTTCTGAAATGGCGCCTTTTTCGAATAGAATCTGGTTGCGCTTCCACAACTTCTCTGCTTCTAGGAGTGCGGCGCGGCTCTGCGCCAAGGCAGATTTCGCGCTATTGACAGCAGCACGCGCACGGGTAATGGCGCTTTCATAGATATCAGGATTGATGCGAACCAGCATATCCCCTTCTTCAACTTGTTGACCTTCCACCACATTGACCTCAATGATTTCACCGCTCACCTCGGGGCTCATTTTCACCTCGACTTCCGGCTGAATCTTTCCGCTGGCCGTCACCGTTTCCACTACCATGCGTTTATGTGCATAGCCTATTTCAACTTCAACGGCGTTATTGTTTTCACCCATCCAACCTTTTTTCTTGGCTAGGATCAATCCTCCGATCAACACGACCGCAACAGGAACCCAAATTTTATAGTTGATTTTCATGAGCTGGAATTATAAGGTGATTTGATTGAACAAGTAGAATTCAAGGACTTTAACCTTGAATAAGTAATCGAACTTTGATTGAATCTCACGGCTCTTTGCAGCAAGGAATTGGTTTTTACTCAAACTAAAATCAAAAGCGCTGATGGTACCGGTTTCAAAGTTCACCTCAGCGTTCTCCAAGGCTTCCGCGGAGGCTTCCGCAGAAATCTTCGAAGCCTCAAAGATGGCGAGGGCACCCTTGGCATCCAGATAGGCACGCTCAATAGTTTGACGAACGTTCAGCTCTGCTTGAGTTTGATCGATGAGGGCATTGTCCAATTGTATTTTGGCGCGCTGCACCGCACTGTGCGTTTGTCCGCCATTAAACAACGGTATCTGCACCCCGACTCCGAGGAATTGGTTGCGGTTGTCTAAGAGCTGATTTGCCACCGTATAAGCCGTTTGACTGTTTGGGTTCGGGACATTGATTTCTTGCGGTACCTGATCGATGGACCCTGTCAATGGATTTTCGACCAAGGTATAGGTCGTCAAGGTGTAGTACTCAGTGAAATAGGGCAATCCCTGAACGTAGTTGGAATTCAACTGCGCCGAAAACGCTACCGAAGGTACACGTGCACTTTGGGCGAGCTTAACCCCATAGTTGGCACTGCTCACATTGGAGGTTGCCATTTGAACCGAAGGCTGCTTCTCCACTGCGCTTTCCAAAAGCTCCTCGCGTTGATAGCCGGCCATCGCCGCAGCGGTAAGGTCCACTTCAGGTACGAGGATATCGAACTCTTCAAAAGGTGTGTCCAATTGTAACATCTGGTACAACATCAACTTACTCAACAACAATGCATTCTCTGCACTGATTTTATTCCCTTCATCGGTTCTAACCTGGGCAAGGCTTTGTAGGTAGTTGTCCTTTGAGATAGCGCCATTCTCGAAAAGGATTTCCGTGCGCTTCAAACTTTGAGCCGAAGCTTTTAGCTGACCGTCCGCCACCTCAAGCAGCTGCTGGTTCACCAGAATCTGCAGGTAAGATGAGGCAATGTTCAGGTACACATTATTGGCCAATTCCATTTGCTGGTACATCGCCGCCGTGGCGTTCATACGTGCTTGCTGGAGTTGGTACAAATTCCTTCCCCCGTTAAACAGGGTCCAATTACTCGATGCCGTCGAACCCAACGTCTGACGAGACCCTGGCTGACGCGTGTTCGTAATAGGATCGATGGTCAAACCGAAATTCCAGTAATACCCTCCGTTGAGATTTAGGGTGGGCAAAAAGGCCAATTTGCTTTGGTCTTCATTGATCCCAGCGAGCAACATATTGTTCTTTCCTCTTTGAATGTCCAAATTATTGGCCTCCGCATGCTTAATACAAGCACTTAGGGACCAAACTTGTTGCGCACTCATTGGAATGGCACAAACCAGGAAAGTGAGAATTAGGATTTTTTTCATCATCTAAGGGTTGGCGGTCTACCCGAAGATACGACCTATTTAGCGGCTTTTTTAGCGCGGTATAAGCGGTACGCAATGCCGCTGATAATCAAATATGGAAACAACATTAAATACATGATTCCATAGTTCAATCCAGCCCCAAAACCACCATCATTTGCAGATTCTGCCACTGCTTTACACATGCTGCACTGTGCATCCGCAACAAAAGGGATGGCTAGAAGAAAAAGTAGAATTAGGGGTAGTTTGCGCATCAATAATAGGGTTGCATGAATAGATACACCATTACACCAGTCGAGGCTACGTACAACCACACCGGATATGCGAATTTCACCACCTTCTTGTGGCGCTCAATATTATTCGTCC
The DNA here is from genome assembly GCA_030829675.1 of Schleiferiaceae bacterium. Lineage (GTDB taxonomy): Bacteria > Bacteroidota > Bacteroidia > Flavobacteriales > Schleiferiaceae > UBA10364. The sequence goes on along the minus strand of JAURAE010000001.1, from coordinate 54,982 downwards.
ATCCGCGGTAGATGCTGAGCAACGCCAATGGAATGACGGGTACACTCAAAATGATGTGCGAGATTAAGATGAAGAAATACACCATGCGAATGGCACCTTCACCTCCAAAACGAGCACTTTCATGTGTCATGTGGTAAATAACATAGGAAATCAAAAAGACGCTGCTCAATACAAATGCCGATAGCATGAACGTGCGATGAATACCGATCTTTTTGTTTTTGATTGCGATACCCGCAAAAACCAATAACACAAAGGTGCTCCCGTTCAATACCGCATGGAATAATGGCAAGCTGCTGAGTTGGCTATTTTCTTCAATACCCATGGCAGCCTTCCAAGAAGCCGGCATGATCATCAATAATGCTACAGCCACAGGGATAAGAACACTCACAATAGTGATGGTTCTCATGATTGTTTTTTCCGAGTTCGTATTACTCATCTTTTGCGTTGTGTTTATCGCGCTCGTATTCCGCGATTAATACTTTAATGTCGTCTTCTAGGTGATTGAGTTGGGTTACCTCTAAAACATCATAAGAACCTACAATGTTCCCAAGATCATCCATACGGCTTCTAATGTGTCCGTCCCAGTCCACCAATATAGCGCTAGTACTATGTAAAAATCCACCCTCTGCCGTTTGATCCTCGAAGGCATTCAGGTACACTCCTTTCGCCAAATCATAAATAGCCCCTTGATCCCCCGTGAGGAAGGTCCATTTGGAGGAGCTGTAATTACGCTCTTCCTGGTAATGCTTGAGCTTCGCCGGTGTATCTTTTGTAGGATCGACGGTGATGCTGACTAATTTGAATTGGTCATACCCTTTGAACCTTTTCTCAATTTCATTCAAATGGAAATTCATCGCAGGACAGATGGTCGGACAGGTCGCAAAGAAAAAGCTCAACACATAGATGTTGGAATCCAACGAGGCGCGGCTCACAACATTGCTGTCCACATCGTATAACTCGAAATTTGGAATGCGATAGGCGACCGTATCAAAGGTGCCATCTACTTCCACTACTTCCTCCGGACCTACATAGTCAAGGGTTTGGAAAAACACCTCACTCTGGCCGTACACAAAAAAGAGATAAAGCAACGCGGGCAGCACTAATACACTGATTAGTACTGCCCGGTTGAATAGGGATTTATTTGCCATTACTGAAACAAGTATGAACCTTCAGTGAGCAAGATAAAAGTCAAATACGGGATGAGAATCAAGGTCGGTAAGTACAAAGAGTACTTCATAGCCTTATTCTCAAACTTCACGTGCATAAACACCTGAACGATGTATGCCGCTTTAAAAATGGTAAGGATGATGAAGACGTAGTTCAAGATTGACGTTCCAGCTACCTGGGTCAACATGAATTCCGGCTTGATAATACCCAACACTACTTCAACAGTAGTGACAATCAAAAGGATCCAGAATACTTTCCAAATCCACCAAGTTCCATTGTGTTCTGCCATGACGGTATGTTTTAGACGAGATAGAAGAATGTAAATACGAATACCCAAACAAGGTCAACGAAGTGCCAGTACAAACCAACCTTCTCTACCATGCGGTAATGTCCTCTACGCTCGTAGGTTCCTAGTAGGATGTTGTAGAAAATCACAAAGTTGATCACTACCCCAGAGAATACGTGGAATCCGTGGAAACCAGTGATGAAGAAGAAGAAGTTCGCAAACTGCTTGCGGCCGTACTCGTTGTGAGTCATGTTCGCACCTTGTACGATATCGCCTTGCTCCAAGAAGTTTACAGAAGCGACATGGTCAAATTTCTCACCCGCCTTTCCTGGCTCTTGTAAGTAGTACGTAGTATTGGCTTTCAGTGCGCTCAACACCTCTTCCTTAGTGAAAGTTTCACCATGATTGCTCGCGTGGCCATTTTCCATGCCATGTACTAGTTGGCTGAAGCTCAAGCGCTCGCCTTCTTCATTGTAGACGTGCAAAATTTCTGCATGATCTGTTTCAATTGCTCCGGTATCACCTGAAATAAAGTGGTACCATTCCCAAGCTTGAGAACCTACGAAGATCAGACCCCCGATGATGGTCAAAAGCATCCAGTTCGTTACCGCGCCGCGGTTCATTTTCTCTCCAGCATTTACTGCCAATACCATGGTTACAGATGACATAATCAAAATGAATGTCATTAATGCAACATAAAGCAATGGTTGGTCGCCTTCTATACCTGGGAAGTGTGTGAACACGTTCTCAGCGATAGGCCAAGTCTTTTCATACTTGAAACGCATTAAACCATAAGCAGTCAAGAATCCTGAGAAGGTTAATGCATCAGAAAGCAAGAAAAACCACATCATTAGTTTTCCATAGCGAGCGCCTAGAGGTCTAGAGGCACCGCCCCAGTGGTTTTCTTCCTTCATTTCAGCGGTCGAAGCCATAACGGATAGTTTTCAAAGTTTGAGCAAATTTAACGCATAACGCTTAAAAAGACATACAAATACACCCACAATAGGTCCACAAAATGCCAATAAATAGCAGTGAGGTCGACACCGTGGTAATCCTCTACAGTATAACGACCTATTAATGAGCGAATAAGTGTTCTAATCAAAGCCACAATTCCTCCCAAAACGTGTACTGCGTGGAAGAGGAAAATAGCATAGACCCAAGAGCCAGATGGATGCGATTGAGCCCCTGCAAAAATGATATTCTCAGCCATTAATTGGCCCCAAGCCTCTGCTTGTAACCACATAAAAAGGAGACCTAAAATCAATACTGCCCCTAAAGTTGGCGTCAAGATTTTTACATTACCCTTGCTGAATGCACGCTTACCCCACCAAAAAATAGCCGATGATAATAGCATCACGATGGTGCTATACACAAAAGCTGGCGGCAACGCGAAGGTGATCCATTGCTCATTAGCCACCAGAGTGGTTCGGCTTACGACATATCCTGAGGTCATGCCGGCGAAGGCCATAATAATGCTACCAATACCTATCCACAATAGCGGCTTAGAAGCTCTTTTTCTTTGTTGTTGAAGCGTTTCCATTAAATAAATCGGTCAATGATATAAATGATCTGCATTCCAGTGAGATAACCAATGCTACTGAACATTAGTTTTCGAGCTACCTTATCTTCTGCTTCATTCAGCAGGAGAAATGCTTGACGCAACACCCAAAGTCCAAGCGAGCCGACCAAAACCGCACCTACCGGCGACAAGGTCAATTCACCGGTAATACCAAAGGCCGGCAATATCCCTACAGCGATCATCCAAAGGGTATAGACTATGATAAACAATTGCGAACTACGGTCCTTGTGACGTGAAGGAAGTAGGTAATAGCCTGCCTTGGCGTAATCATCGTATGAGAACCAAGCGATTGCCCAGAAATGCGGGAATTGCCAGAAAAACTGTTGTGCGAAAAGTGTACCCGTTTCAATATCAAAATCATTTCGAGCCGCAACCCAACCGAGCATATATGGTATAGCTCCCGGGAAGGCCCCGACGAAAACCGCCATAGGCGTTCGCGCCTTCAATGGCGTATAAACCACGGCGTAAAGCACAACACTTAGTGCTCCAAAATAAGAAGTCATGGGATTGATATAGTACAGAGCAGTGAGGCCAACCAATAACAACACCAATGAAACTATCCAAGCCTGACGCATACTCAAAGTACCCAATGGTAAAGGTCGATTCTTCGTGCGATTCATCAACGCATCGCGATCCTTCTCATACATCTGGTTCAACGCATTCGAAGCTGCCACTACTGTGATTCCACCTATGATTAGGAGGATAAAGTGAGTCCAATTAAATGTGGTAAAACCAAGTATATACCCAGCCACCGAAGAAAACACTACCGACGTACTCAAGCGAAGTTTGCCAAGGCGAATTACCTCCTTGACAAAGGAAGTCTCTACGGATGTGGAAAGTGTATTAGGGGACATCATGGAGCGCAAAGATACTACCTGAAACGGGAATCAGCAGGTACTACAGCACTATAAAATATGGGTTCAACAAGTTCTCTTTATTGTACTTCAAAGGGGTGCGCTCATCCTTAGTGACCATCTGGAAACCAGCTGCTTCCACCACTGCCTGCCCAGCTGCGGTATCCCACTCCATAGTAGGCGCAAAACGCGGATACACATCCGCCAAACCTTCAGCAACCATACACATTTTCAGACTCGAACCCTTGCTCATGATTTCCACCGCACCATGCTCTTGGCGGTATTGCTCTAAGAAATTAGAAGTCTCCTCATTCATGTGTGATCTCGAACCTACGGCTGTAAAAGGTCTATCCATAGCCACTGGTAATGCAATGCCTCCATTTAGGTCGCTTTGGTCCAGTGTAGCTCCTGCATCGAAGTGGTATTTCTTAGCGCTTTGACCTACCACACCTAAATACAGTTCTCCGGTTACAGGAACATATACAGCACCTAAAACCGGGGCACCATCTTGAATCAAGGCGACATTCACAGTGAACTCGCCATTGCGCTTGATGAATTCCTTCGTACCGTCGAGGGGATCGACAATCCACATGGTACTAATGTCCTTTCGGTCTGCATATTCCATGTGTTTGCCTTCCTCACTCAACACCCAATAGCTCGTCTTATTCAAGTGCTCCATGATGGCAGCATTGCTTTTCAAGTCCGCTTGGGTCAAAGGGCTATCGTCCCCCTTGATCTCTACTTGGGTTTCTTCGTTATTGTATACATCAAGAATGGCGGCACCGCCGTCCAATGCTGCTTGAGCAGCAATAAGCTTGTTTGTTTGGAGGTCTATGGACATGATGGACTATGTTCTAAAAACAAAACCCGGGCAACGCCCGGGCTCTGAAGGAATTCTTTTGATTATTGCAATCTCGCGTTGATCGGCACCGTGTACTGCATACGTACAGGCTTACCGCGCTGCTTTGCCGGGGTAAACTTAGGCAGTAACTTGATCACACGAATGGCCTCATCATCGATGAGCTGGTCCACTCCACGTGCAATGGTTACATTGCTCACTTTACCGTTTTTCTCAATGACGAAGTTCACATATACTTTCCCTTGGATACCCATTTGACGGGCCAATTCAGGGAAGTCAAAGTTCTTGCCAATGTGCGACATGATATTCTGATTGAAACACATGAATTTCTCATCTTCTGTCGCCAAGTTCTCACAGCCTGGGTAAATAGGCTTGTTCTCAACAACCGCAAAGTTGAAAATCTCATCCTCTTCTTCTGGAACTTCTTCAACGATCTCGATGACCTCGCTCTCGTCGGTTTCCGTAGATTCGAATTCAACCTCTTCAATCTCCAAATCATCCTCCACAATCTGGATTACCTCTGGCGGTGCCGGTGGCGGAGGTGGAGGTGGCGGAGGTGGCGTACGGTTAGTAATGATGGCGATTTCATCTTCATCATCGTATGACATGGTACCCAAATCACCAGGGCCGCTTTCGTATGACTTAAGCTCTAAAAAGAACAAAGTCATGGCAAGCGAAGCAGTCAAACCGATCAATAAGAAGAGACTCTTCTTATTTTCCGCATCTGCTTTTATTGTCTTTCTTGTTTTCATGAACTCGAACTATTGAGGCGCTAAAATAACTAAAAGTATCGGTCGCGCAATATGAATTTAGGGTCAATTACGGGTAAACATAACGGGTACAACCACGCTCACCGGAGCAGCCTCTCCACCTAAAGTCCCTGGACGAATGGGATCAGGTAGAGTACGCATCGCACGCAATGCTTCTTCCTTGGCCAAATCATCATACGAACGCAGGCTATTGACCTCAGCTAAATGACCCGAAGCGTCAAATTTTAGCTCGACAAATACCTTTCCATTTTCCTTCAGTCCTTCCGGCCATTTCAGCTCATTCATCAGGTGATTCATCACAAATCTCTTGAAGCAAACCTGTTGCTCGCTTTGATCGCCTTGAATGTGTGCGCAAGTTTCGAACACTGGCAAGGTCTGGGTCTCATGGATAAGATCGGCAGACTGTGCCATCAAAGGCAATGACAATGATAAAAAAGCCGATGCTAGAAGGGAACGAATGAACATGCGTTTAGAACTTTACATTAATGGGCAAAATATACGACATACGTACGGGCTTTCCATTCATTTTAGCCGGAGTGAATCGAGGCAGTGATTTTACCACGCGCAACGCTTCTTCCGCGATGAGCTCGTCTTCGCCACGAACGATCGTGGCATTGCGTACTTCGCCGCTCTTTTCAATGATGAATTCGACAAATAGCTTTTCGCCACGGCTGAATTGAATCATGCGTTCGGTCACCTCAAAATTCGAAGAAACATAGGCCATTAATTGGCTATTCATACAGGCATATCTTTCGTCGTTGGTCAGCGCCTCTTCACAACCCGCAAACACAGGCATACTTTCTACTTGCGTAAAAGTAAAAACCTCTATCGGATCAGGATCAATGATTACCTCTAGTCCATCATCTATGGTGGCTGTATTCCACTCTGCAACGAGGTTTGGTAAGGCTGCATTGTTATCGATGACTGTAAACTCGTTCGGGTTAAACTTTGGCATCGTCCTCGGCTTCGAAGGAGCCTCTGGTGCACGCATCACCGTCACAGGTACAGTCCAATCAATTTCTTCCGTAAATCCTCCATCATCACTGAAATCTGGCATCTCAGCTTGGGCAAAGTTCATTTCGAAAGCAGTGTATACTGTCAGCAAAGACAAGGACAGTCCGACCAAGAAAAACAATGGTCTTTTTGCTTCAAGCGTTGAGGGGTTAGGGTTGGTATTTCTCGTTTTCATAACCAAGTGATTTAAGGGGTTCACTTAGTCTACTCAAAAAACTATGCCAAGAATTTGTGAAGGAATCGGCTCCCTACAATTGCAATGATTGCACCGCCGGTGTTGGCCAGAGCATCTAGGGCATCTGCACTGCGGCCGTAAGACATCCAACCTTGCGCGAGTTCGATGCCGGCCCCAAAGAGCACTGCCGCTACCCAATAAAAGACCATTTTATGTCGGCTCACCGGTTTTTGATAGGCTCTAGAAGTGCCGAAGTACAATAGCACCACCCAAGTAAAATAGAGCACACCGTGTGCTAATTTATCTGAAACATTCAACTCCCATCCGGGGCCGAGGTCTTGAACCGGCGCGAGGCTCAGGTAGATAATTAAAAAGCCCCATGCAAATGCTGGGGCTCTGTATATCCAAGGATTGCGCATGGCTTATCCAAGCATTGCTTCGTACGCAGCGGCATCCATAAGGCCGTCTAGTTCCGAAGCATCCGCAATTTTAATTTTCACCATCCATCCGTCGCCGTAAGGATCGTCATTGACAGATTCAGGAGCATCTTCCAACGCTCTCGTTGAATTCCAAGACTTCACCACTCACTGGCAAGAACAGATCTGATACAGTTTTGACTGCCTCTACTGAACCGAACACTTCGTCTTTATCTAAAGATTCGCCTTCTGTATCAACATCAACGAAAACGATATCACCAAGCTCGCCGGCAGCGAAAGCCGTAATACCAACATAGGCTTCATCGCCTTCAACGCGGATCCACTCGTGGTCCTTTGAGTACTTTAAGTTATCTGGAAATTGCATATGCATTTGTTTTGGGTTTCAAATTTAAGTCCAATTTTATTCTCTTCTCCCCTATTGCGAAAGATTAAATCTAAAGGCCACACCGGCGTTGGTATTTAACGTCGGGAAGGCGTTAGAAGTTTTGAATTTACTTACGGTTTGGTCGTAATATAATCGGGCCGTCAACTTAGGAGATAACATATAATCTGCGCTGGCTTTGAGCGACCAAATACGCTGACCGGCCGTAATCTGGTCCACGCCTTCTTGGATACGTCGAATCACCGTAGCATTATCTCTTAAGCTGAAATCTAACTTCATGTCGAGGTTAGACGTTATTTTTTGTCTTCGACCGTCACTTACAATAAAGAACGAAACGTCTTTAATGATGTAACCTGTACCGAGCACGAATTCGTACCCTTTAGTATCGGTCATTTGGTTGTTGACCAAGCTCAGGTTCAATTGGCGGTTCCGCTTGATATCTAGGCGCAAGCTTGCCTGATTTTTCATCCGAACATTTAAACCGACAAAAGGACCAAATGTCTCAGAAATACTGACTTGATTGATTTGCATTGGACCGAGGAAATCGCCGTTGGTATTTCGAATATTATTGGGCGGCTCTCCATTCTGGATGCGCTGCTGAAGCAACATGTTGCTCTGGAAGCTATTCATCGTGTACAAGCTCTTGTAGCTGTGGGTCAATGTGAAACTCTGGAAGTTTTTCTTGAACCAAGGGATGTTCATGAGCCCGTTAAAGTTGAGGTCCCAATTCGGCATTGGCATCGTAGGCCTTCCATTCATCTCAATGGTATTAGGATCACGGCCAGAATAAGCGGCTAAGAAGGCAGGTATGAGTACATCTGGATTGTTATAACTGTAACCATCATATCCCTCGCGCGTTCCAGTGGTGTCTTGGGCGACTGAGATAAAATTGGCCACGTACATCGGATCATTAATAGCGCGTTGCGTTGCCAATCGCTCAGAAATCTCGTATCGATGGGCCAAGAAAGTTTCGTAGACTTGAGAGTAGGAATTCGAATCCATTGGTTCGAAAGCGCTTCCAATGGACAAGAAGGAAATACTGTAATTCCCCATATCCATTGGGTTAAAATGGTAATAACCTTCCGTTAAACCGAGGGTGGTATCCTGCAATGGGTCATGGAATCTGAAGATCGAAGTGTTGTTTAATCCATAAACCTTTGTCGCTGTAATTTGAAGTCTAATGTCTTTCCAAGGTTCAACTACAGCGCGAAAATTAAGGTTTTCGGATAAGGTTTTTTGGAATTGATTCGGTTGCTTTGGGTTCTTGGTCAACCAACCCAAATCCCCCGCTTTAGAGGTAATATCTTCCTGCGAACCGAACACAAAGCCAAGGCCTGGTGCCAATACATTACCTGGATCCATTCCGAAGTAGACCGGATTTGTGATCACCCCAGGCAATAAAGTACCGTTGGTTTCAGAATAGGTCAAGGAAGCACTGCGCACCATCATTGCGACTCGGGCAGCACCCAAAAGGATTTTGGGATCTTTTTTCTCCTCTTTCTTTTCTTCCTCTTTACCCTTGACTGCACCTCGTTTAGGCGGGGCACCACGGCGTCGAGCTTGCGGTGTCGGTCGTCCGCCCTGATTGGCTTTGCGCAAGAACGGTACTTGGTTATAGAAGTTGACGAAGTTGGCGTTTCCGTTGAATTGGATCGAGTTTGAGTTTTGAGCTCTGTTTCCGAAGTAAATGTCTGGATTGCTTTGTGGGTTCAATGCAGAAGTGGAATTAGTCGTCCAATCGTAATTCGCAGAATAACGCAAGCTCGTAGAAGTAAAGTCCATGAACGGAAGCTTGTTGAACGGAATCTGCCAGTTCACATTCAGCGTTTGGTGGAAATCTGTCGGACGCCCTAAAGTTGATAATCCCGCTATAATAGTATCACGATTGGCTTGAGTTTTTGGATCGCCGGGCAATTCGTCTACACGACTCATCGCTTGAGCATTGTAATCCACCTTCAAACCACGACTTAAATCATAAGCTATATCGTACATCCGCTTGGTGGTCAAAGCCTTATTATAGGTAACTGGAAGCTTAATAGTCGGATCAAAAGTGTTCCGCATTTGCATGGTCGCCATTTGACGCTTCACTTCAGTTCGCAGGGTCACTTTAGACGGCAGGTAGTAGAAATTAAAATCTCTAATCAGGGCCAATTGTTTATTGGAGATCTTCGACTTGAAGGGCTCTACAATCTTTGGGCGGGTTTGGTAATTATAGTTCAATGAAGCCGTGTGCATGTAACGATGATCACGTACAATGTTGATATTACGCTTCTCACTCTCAGTATAGGCATATGAGGTGTTGAAATTTGTAATGTTCAATGGAGAATTGGCCCAGAAATCTCCCTTGGACTTTGTGCCACCTTCCTCGCCGCCTTCCATGCCTTTGGGGCCCATAGGCGCAGGTCTTCCAGCACCGCCCACAGCACCGCCTTTTTCCTTACGAACATTGGTGAAGTTGATACTCTTACGCATCTCGTATTCTTGTCCGGCAAAACGAAGGCTATCCCTTTCTGCTTGAGAATTCGTTTCGGCTAATGCCCGATTAAATTCGATATCTGGATCTAACGGATTGAACTGTGGAGATTTAAAGTTTTCGCTGAAGCTGAAGAACATAGGCAGCTTAACACCTAATTCTGAGGGCAGCACCTTATCTAGATTAATATTACTCTGAATACCATAAGAGCGCTCAGCAAATTTGTTTCGTTCGTTGACCGTTTGATCGATGGAACCGAAGCCGATGGTGCTCATCACTCCCGTGATGTTAACATTGGCAAAATCAGCGAGTTTCGCACTAGCCGTTGCCGTTGCTGCCCATCCGCCTCTGTTGTCAAAATCGCTTAAGCGCAACTCGTTCACCCAAATTTCGGCACACTTATCGAGGCCATCGTCCCCGTCGGTCGCGGTGCGCTTTTTAGGGTTGCGGACGCCAATTAAAAGTGTTCGAACATTGCTGATGTTTGGAGCCCCTACAACACTCAAAGTCGTCCCTTCCGGAGTGGTCACCGAATATTTGTTCGTCAAACTCAGCGTAGGATCCGTCTCCATGGCAGCATTTCGGGCGAGTTTTAAGGTCTTCAAATCCTCAAAGGCCAAGTCGATGTTGTTATCTGCCGGCCAAATATCTTCCGGCAGTACGGCGCCCCATTCGGAAACGCGCATCGGCACCTCGTACTCGTAGTAGTTGCCGTTGTAATCGGACCCTAGGCGAACAAAAATGCTCAAATCACCGTCTTGAAGATCGTCGAAATCGCCGCCGCTTTCCACGTGTACAAACATCTTCAGGCGTTTGTACATCCGCATATCAAAGTTGAAGTTGCGGAATACTGCTCGGGCATCGCCGTCCTTTAATCCGCAGACTTCCAAGGCCATACTCTGCTCGTTCTGCTGAATGATTTGGGTACCGCCGTAGACTTGCTGGCGCTCGATATCCGGTGGCAATACGTACGGGATAGGCACGCGTCCGCCATTTTCCTCTAGGTTTACCGCATTCACGTTGAAGCTGGTGCCGTCGTTTTCATCTACGGGGACGTTTTCACGAATGTCGTCGAGCACGAATGGGAATCGACGCCATTCGCCACGGACAAGTTCAAGTTTGGCAAAACGAAGAACAATTGGGTCGTCAAATTCCGTGAGGAACATTCGCATGAATCGGATGGAGCGGAAATCTGTGATGCCACCCACTTTCTTCTGTGGTTGGAAGACCGGGATTTTGAATTGAATCCAGCGGGTCGGGCGAGTCATCCCGTTCGGCAGGGCGTGGCTGTTAGTTTCGTAGATGTCCGTCACGAAGTTTTTACCCACGACTAAATCTTCCGGGCGCATGGACACGCGGTATTGGAAATAGCTTTCAGTCTTGCTCAAGGTCTGGTCGCGGTTCGCATCCTCCTTATCCGGCACGTTGGTGGCCGAGGCCGGTGCACCGTTGATGGTCTCAGTGCCACTGTTGCCCTCTACCCCGTTGAAGTTGTAGTAACGACGTAGGATATCGGCCGAGGCATTGTCGAGTGAATCGCCACGATAGTACACGAAGTTGTCCGCATTTGGATCGCGGAAGGCACGCTGGTATGCGGCTGTATTTGTCCCGTAGGCTGAATTGATGCGTTGGAGGTAAGAGCTACCACCAGCTGGTGACCAAATACGTTCTTCAAAATCCGTCAAGGCATCAAAACCGACATCTTGCGCCTCCCGGGCCCCTGCGGTATTGTCAAAAAACTCGGTGATCGGCTGAATTTCACTCAATAGGCCCCACTGCGTGGAATCCATCCCGGATTTATCGCCGTCCGCTGGAATACCATTTTCGAAGCTTTGACGCCCATCCTTCAGGACATCTTCCGAAACGCTACCGAGATTGAAATAAAGGTCACCGCCGTCCGGGGCATCATCATTGTCGTAGAATGGATCCATCACCCAAAATTGGATGAACTCAATATTTTGCTCCTCGAAGTTGTTGATTTGTAGCGGACGCATAATTCCGGCCCAACGCGAAGAAGGATCGACCAATTTTCCATCCGAATCAATCCCTTGACTAATACCTGCCAAGCCTTCGACATCAAAGTTATAAGGGCCGCGCTCCGCTGGATAGTACGCCAAATCGAACATTGCCAAGTTGCGCGCCTCGTTTGTACTCAAGCTATAATTTGGGAACACCTCTTTCACCAAGACTTCACGCATGCGCTGGTCGGAAGTGATTTCAGGGTCATTGCGAATATTATCCGGTACACTCGCCCCTCCCGTGTAGAGGGATGGATCAATAATATACCATGCTAATTTCGCTCTGTTGTAGCCATAGGCCAAGTCATTGTTGAGCGAACTTTCTGGGAACAACCCATCCTGCTTGGCAGGGGTCGAGGCCAAGTTCCAAGCGGTAAAACTGCGTAAGTCAATGGTGGTCTGAGAACTTTCGAAATCATCGAGGTAGGTGGTTTCCGCACCTGTAATGCGAATCCCGCGAGGGGATCCCGGAATAAGGTGGGCGAATTCACCTTTAAATTGAACCTGTGATTTTTCTTTCGTTTCAATGAACGGCAAGGCATCCACAAAGCGCGTGAGGTAAGGCGCCTCGTCACTGTAGTTGGTATTCATCCCCCAAATGGTATTGGAGATGGGCTCGTCGCCAATATTTACTTTCTGCGTCAGCGGTCTTTCGGTCAAGTGCAACCAAGTCCCACCAATGTTTAAATGTTCATTGACCTTGTGATCAATGTTGGTCCCGTAGAACGTCTTGGTTTGAACGTTGAAGAGCGTATTATTTTCGAAGCTCACCTTGATGGGCGAGCCTGAATTCAGTACTCCTTCATTGATAATGCGGACACGACCCAATGAGTAATCCACTGTGTAATCTTGATTTTCCGTCAGCGTTCGCCCGCCTGCCGTCACTGTCACCGAACCTTGCGGAATATTGAAGGCTCCTAGGCTGATCTCCGACCCGCTCGCGCTCTTATATTGCCCGCGCAAGATGAATTTGTTGAGCTGGGTTTGCTCCTGAGCACGGAATCTGGTACTGTCGTACAAGGCCTGATAGACATAGCGATCACGCGCTTTTTCCGTGTCCAATTTCTCATACAAGTTCGACCCAAAGGGCTCCACCACTGGGAAGATGATGCGGCCGCGCTGCTGGTCAATAGTGGTCCCAGGCACAAAGTCGAAAATCCCATCCGGGAAGGGGTCGTTGTTCGTATTTAATCGGTCCAATTCCATTACTCCAATGAGCAGCGTATCGCTAAGATTTCCGTCCGGCAAGAATGGAATAGGCACCCCAGTTTCGTCGTTCATGTAGAGGATGTCCATGTAGAAATCCTCGCGGTCCAATTGGTACGCGTTAAGGGCATAGATGTTTTTCATCATCAAATCCCACGTCGGCATACGCACATCCAACACCGTACTCTTGAGGAGCTTCAGGATCAACGTTTTCGGCGGCGTCACCCCATCGTTCGAAAATTCCCCGACTTGATAGGTACGGCCCGCGGCGGTGTATTGGAAGGCGACGGCCAAAACCTCATCTTGATTCAAGGCTTGGTTAAGGGTGATATAGCCCAATTGCGGATGCACATTGTATTGATTCGGCTCCAATTTGCGCGCATTGGCCAATTCTACATATTCCCGTGCCTCCAAAAATCCAGAGCTGCTCAAATCTTGATTCGCCGTAGCAATATCTCGCACCCCAGGAATATCAGATTCTAATACCAAAGGATCCAACCTGTTGTTCGCATTGTTAGGGAATCCCTCAAGATTCACATTCCCTCCCGGGAAGATGCTCACCCCAGGCAAGCCCGCCGTATCGTTTCTGTAGGCGTAGCGCTCGTCCGCCCCCAAATCCATGAAAGCCACAATATTGCGAAGGTTCTGCGTCGCACTGCGTTCGTTCGTCACCCAAACCTCAACTTTGGTAACCTGTACCGGCGAGGTGATGAGCGGCAAGTTTTCGAGGTATTCTTCATAGTGTTCGCGGAAGAACTGGCTCAAGAAATAGTGGCGGTTCGCCTCGTACTCATCCCCCTGGATGTAGAACTCGGTCGTGGTTCCCCCACTCTGCACATTGATGCTCTGACTTTGCGAACGCTGCTCGGAAAACACGGTGGTGACCATGGTGTTCCCAAATTGGAATTGGCCCTTCAAACCAAATAAACTTTGCGCTCCCGTGATCAAGCTGCTGTTGAGCGGCATGTTGATGTTCCCCATCTCTAGGCGCTTGATAATATCGTCTTCCTCCCCTTCGAAGTCCAATTTCATTTTGTTATCAAAGGCGAACGTAGCTTCCGTATCGTAGTTGATGCCCAACTCCAATCTATCCCCAATTTTACCCTTTACATTCATCTGAATGCGCTGGCCAAAATCGAAGGCGAAGGTCTTTTGGTTCCGAACAGGAATACCAGGGTTTTGTACGTACTGGTACTTTCCACCAAAGCGGATTTCAGCCATCCCCTGCGGGCGGATTTCCACGATATCACTTCCAAAGACCTGGCCCAAAGCCTCGTTGCCTGTCTGAATCTGCGGCACTAAACCTGCATTATCGCGCGGACTATCGCCACTGGCGTTGTACAAGGCACTCTTGTTGCCAAAATAATCTTGCTCGCTTTGGTTGTACATGTACTGACGGTACTGATCCGTCGTCCATACCTCAGGGGTCATAAACAACACATCGCCGTATCGTCTGTAGACTAAATAATTCCCTGTAATGGGGTCGTAGATGATCTCGCGCTGGTAATTTGCAGGATCTGGTAAAGAAAGGCTACCCGTGCTCCCAGTGGAAGTCGTATCGTTAGCGTCCTGAGCAAACGAAGGCACCGCCCACAACAATGCTGCGGCGAACCAAAAGAAATGCAATCGTTTACCCAAGGTGCGTTTCATTACAGCATTTGGAGTGCTTGACGGACCAATTCTTCCGTCGTCGCATTTGGATTCGACTTGAGTAATTTGTTCAAGATGTTTTCTGTCTGCTTGGCGGTAATACCCAAGGTCGTTAAGGCTGCATGAGCCTCTGCACGAGCACCACCCGAAGCTGCAACCGCACCTTCGCCGGCCACCGCTGTTTTCGCCACCTTATCTCGCAAGTCAATCACAATACGCTGAGCTGTTTTAGCTCCAATACCCTTGACCCCTTGAAGCGTATGTGCATCCTCACTCATAATCGCTTGTTCCACCTCGTGTGGGGCCAAAGAACTCAAGATCACGCGTGCCGTATTGGCACCGACTCCACTCACACTGATGAGCAATTCGAACAATGCCTTTTCACGCTGAGTACTAAACCCAAATAACTGCTGGGCATCCTCGCGCACTAAATGGTAGGTATAGAGCAAACCATTGGACAATGGTTCAACATCTGCGTAGGTATTCAAAGAAATCTGAACATCATAGCCCACTCCGGCGCAATCCACCACCACTTGGGTGGCGCTCTTCAGTACAAATTCTCCTTTGACGTAATAGATCATAATTACTACTGGTCTTAATCTATTTCAAACGAATTTTTAAGGCTTTTGGTATATCCCTAACGAAAAAAAGCCGCGCACGGCGCGGCCTTCCTTCAGTTAAAAATCTTAATGTCTAATAATGAGCTTTTTGAACGACGAACCGTCCACACTGTAGAGATACACTCCGTTGCTCAACTCCGCCACTGAGATAGCATTTTTACCAGGATTCAAGGCTTTGGTTTTCACCAAGGCTCCAACAGTGTTATAAATGACCAATTGGCCACTCCTAGACGTTTCTACTGTGATATAGTTGCGCGCCGGATTAGGATACAATTTATCTGCAGCAATTTGCACATCTATGGTACCCATCGTTGGCCCCGCAGAGATTTGTACCCAAACGCTCAAACTATCACTTTGATCCTTTCCGTTGTAAAAAACGTAACGAGTACTATCAACACAAGTCGCGCTTGTTGATGGAGAGTACACATGACCGCTGAAATCATTCTTCTCATCGCCGGCCAAAATACTTACATAACCGATGCTGTTATCGACATCAGCACCGTAACAGTAATCCCAGCAGAAGTAAGCACTATCATAGGCACAAGTAGGGCTGTTATAGGCACGACGTACATACACCTCTAAATCTTCCGAACTTGTGTTCTTGACTTTGATATAGAATCCGTAATCTGCCACAGCTGTAGAATTAACTTCCACTACGGTGTCCTGTTCGACAACAGACAGAGACTGAGCATTCGCACTCATCGCAAAAGCAGAGAAAAGAACGAGGTATAGGGCTTTTTTCATAAATCACTAATTAATGCTCAAATATAACGAACCCTTTTCACAACACAACTATGCTCAATTCCACTCCTTTTTATTAAATTTCCACTTTCAAAAACACAAATGCATGAAAAAACTTTTACTATCCTTGACCGCCTTGTTCGCTGCAACAGCTGCATTTGCACAAGGCCAAAGCACGATTTATTCGTGGGACTTTAACAACGGGATGCCTTCAGGTTGGTCACAAGTGACGAACGCTACTGATGGTGGTTTCCAAGCTGGCTCTGCTTCTTCAGTAAGTTCTCAGTACTTCACTATTAGCGATCCAGGATCCAACATCTTGGCTACTAATGATGACGATTGTAACTGTAACAAAGCTGACGAATACCTTATTACTGATACGCTCGATTTGAGCAACTACTCAGTATTGCACGTTACATTCAAGAGCTTTTTCTATGGCGCAACTTACAGCGGCGCTACTGAAGCAGCTGAATTCTTGTACTCTACCAATGGTGGTTCTTCATGGACTTCTTTGGCAGATATCGTACCCGGTGCAGATTGGACTTCGCAGTGGATCGATGTAAGTGCTGCTTGTGGTAGCAGCAATGTACAGTTTGCCTTCAACTACCAAGACGGTGGCGGTTGGTTGTATGGTTTGGGTATTGATGACTTTGCCATCTTCGCTCCATACAACTTCGACATGGCTGTTGAGTCTTTGGACATGTTCAGCACAGTTGGTTTGAACAACGCTCCTTTCACTCTTGAGGGAACCATCAAGAACTACGGTGGTACAACAATCTCTTCATTGACGTTGAACTACTCAATCAATGGTGGTACTGCAGTAACCGATAACCTTACTGGTTTGTCGATCGCTCCTTACGGAACGTACAGCTTCTCACACAGCACCAACTGGAACCCAGGTTCTACTGGTAACTATGATGTTGATATTTGGGCTTCTGCCTTGAACGGTGGTAATGACCAAAATAACGGCAACGATACATTAAGCACTGTGATCGAGGTAGTAACTGCGACTGCAGACCGCGTAGTATTGGCAGAGGAATTCACTTCTTCTACTTGTGCACCTTGTGCGAGCTTTAACCCAGGCTACAAGCAGTTGTTGGACGCAAATGACGCGAACACTACAGGAACTCAGCTCGTAAGTGTGAAGTACCAAATGAACTGGCCTTCTCCAGGTAATGACCCTGCATACAACTCTGAAGCCGCTGCTCGTCGTGCATTGTACAGTATTAGCGGTGTGCCAGATGTAGTATACTCAGGTGCAAACATCCCAACCAGCCAAGGTGCTATTGATGCCGTTATGGCCATTCCTTCATTGGCAGAATTGAGTGCTGAGTGGAGTGCTACAGGAACTTATATTCAATGTGATGTAACTGCAGAAGCTTTGGCTGATTTGAGCAACGTTTCTCTTTTCATGGCAATGATTGAAAAAGAAATCTCACACAACGTTCAAACGAACGGTGAGACAACTTTCTACCACGTATTCCGCAAATTCATGGACGGATCTAACGGTCACTCTATGGGCTCTATGACTGCAGGTAATACTTACACGCACTACGCAAACTCTACGATTACAGTGAACAGCAACCCAGCTCAAGGATCATTCGATTTCTGGGTAGGCGCGAACAACATGGACATCATTGTTTGGTTGCAAGACATGACCAATGGCGAAGTATTGCAAGCAGCATATGCTGATTACACTACTTCAAGCGTTGATGAAATGGACAACCTAGCGAAATACATCTCTATCTACCCTAACCCAGCCAACGAAGTTGCTGGTGTTGAAATCGAGTTGATGGATCGTTCAGAAGTAACTGTAAACATGGTAAACGCCATGGGTCAAACAGTACTTGTAGAAGCTGCTACATTGGATGCAGGCGTTCAGAAATTGAACTTGAACACTGCTGAACTAAGTGCAGGTTTGTACTTCGTGAATGTAAACGTAAACGGTGTAAGCAAGACCTTGCGCGTGAACGTTGCTCACTAAGCACAGAAAATGTTATTTTTACGGGGGACTTCGGTCCCCCGTTTTTTTTGAATACACTTTACATGAAGAACCTATTCACTGCCCTAAGCCTATTCGTTGCCACTACCGCTCTAGTTGCACAAGAATTACCAAGCACTACATTGAAGACCCTAGACGGGAAACAAGTAGATATCCTAAGCCAAATCAACCACGACGGTCCTACGGTCATCAGTTTCTGGGCGACGTGGTGTAAGCCGTGTATTAAAGAGCTCAATGCCTTTATGGATTACGCCATCGATTTAGAAGATGAGGTAAACATGAAAGTTTTGGCTGTAAGTATCGACGATACCCGTAATTCTTCGCGTGTCGCCCCGCTCGTGCAAGGGCAGGGATGGGAGTACACCGTACTTCTAGACGAGAACCAAGACCTAAAACGCAACCTAGGCATCGTGAACGTGCCTTTTACCCTCGTACTCAACAGCGCAGGCGAGGTGGTTTGGAAGCATAGCGGTTATTCGCCCGGAGACGAAGAGCACTTGGCAGAAGTCGTTGAAGAAGTTGCTGCAGGTAGAACACCAAGCCATTAATGATGGGCAACAAATTTCTCGTAGGCGCCATAGTTTTAGGCTCACTTTCTTTAAGTGCGCAGGACCAATTCGGCGGTCAACTCCATGGAAACTTCCAACTCGACGGCCAATGGTACCTCCGCGATGAGAACATTGACCCCACTGGAGAGTTCTATCCAGACGAGCGATTCTTAGGTCAAGGCTACGCAAATTTCGTCTATACGGATGGCGATTTTTCTGCCGGGCTACGCTACGAGAATTACCAGAATGTCATGCTCGGTTTCCCAGAAGGGTATCGCGGCGAGGGTATCACCTACAGATTTTTAAGATTCAAACAAGATAACCTCGACATCACGGTAGGAAGCTTTTACGAGCAATTCGGTTCGGGGATGGTTTTCCGTTCCTATGAAGAACGTGGCCTAGGCTACGATAACGCCATGGATGGAGTCCGCATTAAAGCAAATCCCGCCAAAGGCGTATACCTGAAAGGAGTGTTGGGCCGCCAGCGTTTCTACTTTGAAAAAAGCCCAGGAGTCGTTCGCGGTTTTGATACAGAAATCAATTTAACTGAGCGCTCACAAAAATTGGCCGACAAAAACATCACCTGGACATTAGGCGGCTCTTTCATCAGTAAATACCAGCGCGGCAATGACCCATTCTTGGTGCTTCCAGAAAATGTAGCCACCGGTGGATTCCGCACCCAACTCATCAAAGGAGCATGGGCATTTGATGCGGAGTGGGCCTACAAAGCCAACGACCCAAGTGCTGATAATGGCTACATCTACAAAGACGGCAACGGGTTCATCACACACTTGAGCTACAGTAAAAACGGTCTAGGCCTCATCCTAGGGGCCAAGCGCATCGACAACATGAGTTTCCGCAGCGACCGCAACGGAACCACCATAGACATGCTGATCAACTACTTGAGCCCAACGGCCCAAGTTCATACCTACGCCCTACCCGCCCTCTACCAATATGCCACTCAAATCAATGGAGAAGAAGGCATACAACTCGAAGCAAATTACCGCTTCAAGCGCGGCTCCAAACTCGGCGGCAAATACGGCACATTACTCAGCGTGAACTACAGCCTCGCGCAAAGTATTAACAAAGATTATGTCGATCCAGCGCAGGATACCCTTCGCACCCTACAAGGCTACTACAGCGATCCATCTTTGCGCGGTGATATCCCCTATTTCCACGACTTCAACGTGAAAGTCAGCAAAAAAGTCAATAAGGATTTCAAATACACCGCCACCTACCTCAACCTCTTCTACAACCGCAGCGTACTAGAAGATGGGCTCGGCGATGAGGCCATCCTTTCAAATTTCGACAACCAGAAACTTTTGGACGCCAATATTTTCATTTTCGAAGGCCTTTACAAGATCAAGTCTCGCCACTACCTCCGCAACGAATTGCAATGGCTCAACACCCAAGACGATCGTGGAAGTATGGCCATGGCCTTGTTGGAATATAGCATCGCTCCACACTGGTTCTTCAGCGTTCAAGACATCTACAACTATGGGAACCCAGATCCAGAGCAGCGCCTGCACTACCCGCTAGCCTCTGTGGTCTACACCGAGGGCACGAGCAGGTTCCAACTTTCTTATGGACGTCAGCAACGCGGTATCTTCTGTGTAGGAGGTGTATGTCGCGTGGTTCCGCCATCGAACGGTATTAGTTTCTCCCTCACTACAAGCTTCTAGTCATGAGAAAACTCTTCGCATTTTCTGCCTTACTTTCTTTGCTGTTCCTCACACCGCAATGTGATGTTGTGGACCAGCCTTTCAAAGGTGGAACCATTGATACTACAAGCTCTGAGCAGCGCCGCAACGTGCTCATCGAGGACTTTACAGGGCATCGTTGTAAGAACTGCCCCAAGGCCTCGAAGGAAATCGCCAATCTCGTTGACGCCTTTGGAAATGATCGCATCATTGGGTTAGCCATTCACGCAGGTCCGGGAAATTTTACCGGCACCAGCACTGACTATCCGACAGATTTCACCACCCAAGAGGGTAAGGCTGTCCAAAATTTCTTTGGGACCAATTTCCTCCCGGTAGGCATGGTCAACAGAGAGAATTGGACTGCATCAGGAAATGGCCACTGGTCGAACTACGCGAACTGGCCAACATTGAGTGCCGAAGCTATGGACAGCACCTTGCGCATAGCCCTCGAAGCCTCTGCCTCCATTACCTCAGGCCAACTCAACGTAAGCGCCCTAGGGTTTCCGCAAGCGAGCCTGCTCCATGATTTAAAAATTGTGGTATTGGTAAAGGAAAGCAACATCGTTAGTCCGCAGCTTATGCCGGACGACACCCGCGATCCAGATTACGTACACATGAATGTGCTGCGTGATTATGTGACTGATACTTGGGGCACCAGTTTCGGCACTAGTCCAATGGTTCCCGGAGATACCCTGAGCGGCACATATACCTTGGCGTGGAACACAGATTGGGTGCAAAGCAATGCTGCGATTGTAGTCTACGTTTTCAACCCGGACAATTACCGCATTCTGCAGGTTATTGAAGTCCCGGTGGACTAATCCTTTTTCGAAAAACTCAAATTTCTTTTGAAGCCTTCGTAGCCAGTTCTGCGAATGGCTGAACCTTGCATGATTTCCTCCCAGAGTTCGTGGGTAATTTCTTCCCACTCCTGCCAACCGTTTTTCCCGATAGCTTCTCGCATGTTGAAATCCGGCTCCTGGTGTGGCGAGGAGAATCGGTTCCACGGACAAACGTCCTGGCAGATATCACATCCATACACCCACTGCTCCATCTTATCCTGAAACTCCGTGGGCAAGGCTTTTTTATATTCAATGGTCAAATAACTGATGCACTTGTTGCTATCGACTAGCGTCGGCGATACAATGGCATCCGTTGGGCATGCATCCATACACGCGGTGCAACTGCCGCAGTGATCTGTACTGGGTCCATCTGGGTCCAATTCTAAATCGACAATCAATTCCCCAATAAAATAGAAACTCCCCGCCTTTTTGCTCAACAGCAAACTGTGCTTGCCTATCCACCCAAGGCCACTTCTTCGGGCCCATGCCCGATCCATAACGGGAGCACTGTCCACAAAACCCCGCCCATGCACTTGGCCTATTTCGTCGTGAATTCCGGCCAACATTCGCTTGAGCTTCCCGCGAATCACCTTATGATAATCCCGTCCATAGGCATATTTAGAAATCTTGGGAGCACCATCCACTTGGCCTTCTTCCGGGTAATAATTCAAGAGCACACTAATCACAGACTTCGCGCCTGGCACCAATTTCCTTGGATCCAATCGCTCATCAAAGTGATTTTCCATCCAAGACATTTCTCCATGGTAGCCATGCTTAAGCCATTGCTCCAGCCCGGTAGCTTCTTCCTCTAAAAATCCTGCTTTAGAAATACCGCAAGCCATGAAGCCCTGCTCCTTAGCAAGTCGCTTAATAATGGCCGTGGCTCGCGAACGATCCATCGTTTAAAATAAGGATCCTGTCGACCCCTTACCTTTGCTGTTCTTTCCAAGGTGGTGATAGGCCTTCTCTGTGACCATACGTCCGCGCGGGGTACGCATGATAAAGCCTTCCTTGATGAGGTACGGCTCATAAACCTCCTCTATAGTCTCTGACTGTTCTCCGATTGCGGTGCTGAGGGTATTCAATCCAACCGGACCACCAGCAAAGTTATCGATCAAGACATTCAGGATTTTGTTATCCATTTCGTCCAGACCACTACTGTCCACGTTCAGGGCATTGAGACCAAACTCAGCAATCTCGACATCAATGGTGCCATTTCCCTTGACCATCGCAAAGTCACGCACGCGGCGCAACAGAGCATTGGCAATACGGGGAGTACCACGCGAACGGCTCGCAATCCTTATAGCAGCTTCATAGTCCGTAGGAACATCCAATATTTCAGCCGATCGATCCACAATTGTGCTCAGCAGCTCCACATCATAATACTCCAAGCGGGCATTGATTCCAAAGCGTGCTCGTAGCGGCGCCGTAAGCAAACCCGAGCGCGTGGTAGCGCCGATAAGGGTAAACGGATTCAGGCCTATTTGCACGCTCCGCGCACTTGGTCCCGAATCAATCATAATATCTATTTTGAAATCCTCCATCGCACTGTAGAGGTACTCCTCGATCACTGGCGACAATCTGTGGATTTCATCAATGAACAAGACATCATTTGGCTGCAAACCTGTCAATAACCCGGCGAGATCGCTTGGCTTATCCAATACAGGACCTGAAGTCACCTTGATACCCACGCCTAATTCGTTGGCCAAAATATAAGATAAGGTGGTTTTTCCCAACCCCGGAGGGCCGTGAAGCAGTACGTGGTCCATAGCTTCATCGCGCATCTTGGCCGCCTCGACAAAAATCTTGAGGTTTTCCAATACCGCAGCCTGCCCAGTAAAGTCGTCAAAACTCAAGGGGCGAAGCTTGCGCTCTATCTCGCGCTCGGTGTTCGAAAGATGTGATCCTGTCGGATCGAGATGCTCGTTCATAGTACTACAAAATAGCATAAAAAATCCCCTTGCCGAGCGACAAGGGGACCTGAGTTTTACAAAGCTTTTCCTTAGTGGCCGCTTTCCTCGCCTTCTGCGAGCGGCACGTTTTGCGGAATGAAGTCTTCCTCTGCACCCGGCTTAGAGTAGTCGTACGCCCAACGGTGTACCACTGGGATCTCTCCAGGCCAGTTTCCGTGTAAGTGCTCTACTGGAGTAGTCCACTCCAATGAATTCGCCTTCCATGGATTCTGAGGTGCCTTAGGACCTCTCCAAATACTATAGAAGAAGTTGAAGATGAAGATCAACTGAGCAATACCACCGATGATCGCGAAGTACGTGATCAATACGTTGATATCCGCTAGGTTGTCGAACATAGGGAATGCGGTGTTGCTGTAGTAACGACGTGGAAGACCAGCCATACCCAAGAAGTGCATCGGGAAGAATACACCATAAGCGGTAATGAATGTCAACCAGAAGTGCGCATAACCCATTGACTTGTTCATCATACGGCCATACATCTTAGGGAACCAGTGGTAAACCCCTGCGAACATACCGAAGATTGCACTAAGACCCATTACGATATGGAAGTGAGCCACCACGAAGTAAGTATCGTGAACGTTGATGTCAAGAGCGCTATCCCCGAGGATTACCCCAGTCAAACCACCAGTAACGAACGTACTTACCAAACCGATAGAGAACATCATCGCTGGTGTGTACTGAATATTACCTTTCCAAAGGGTGGTGATATAGTTAAAGGCCTTCACTGCTGATGGAATGGCAATCAACAATGTCGTAAAAGTAAATACAGAACCTAGGAACGGGTTCATACCCGTTATGAACATGTGGTGACCCCATACGATGAAGCTCAAGAAGGCAATAGCCAAGATCGAACCTACCATCGCGCGGTAACCGAAGATCGGCTTACGCGAGTTGGTCGCAATTACTTCAGATGAAATACCCAATGCAGGTAGGAGGATGATATATACCTCTGGGTGACCGAGGAACCAGAACAAGTGCTGGTACAATACCGGTGAACCACCGCTGTAGCTCAATACCTCACCGCCCATGAAGATATCACTCAAGTAGAATGAGGTACCTAACAATCGGTCGAACATCAAAAGCAACGCTGCGCTCAACAATACTGGGAACGAAAGTACACCCAGTACTGCTGTTACGAAGAATGCCCAAATAGTCAAAGGAAGACGAGTCATGCTCATTCCTTTGGTACGCATGTTCAATACGGTTACGATGTAATTCAAAGAACCCAATAGTGAACCTACGATGAACAGAGTCATGGAGATCAACCATAGCGTCATACCCGCGCCAGAACCTGGCATTGCCTGCGGCAATGCTGATAGAGGTGGATATACCGTCCAACCTGCTGAAGCAGGACCTGATTCTACAAACAATGAAACCACCATTACTACAGAGCTCATTGCAAAGAACCAGTAAGACAAGGCGTTCAAGAAACCTGATGCCATATCACGGGCACCTATCTGTAATGGAATCAACAAGTTCGAGAATGTACCCGAAAGACCAGCAGTCAATACAAAGAAGACCATGATCGTACCGTGGATGGTTACCAAGGCTAGGTACATGTCTGGGCTCATTACTCCATCCGGTGCCCATTTACCAAGGAAAAATTCGAGGATAGGGAAGCTCTGTTCCGGGTATGCCAATTCCAAACGGAAGAGCATAGACATCATCACACCGATGATTCCCATGAACATACCGGTTACCAAGAATTGCTTACCAATCATTTTGTGATCCATCGTAAAGATGTACTTCGTGAAGAAGTTCTCTTTGTGATGGTGCTCCATCAAGTGATCTTGAAAGTGAGGGTTTTCTGTCGATTTCGTTGACATAGTACTCATTGTTAGGTCTTAATTACAAAGTCTCAGCGACGGTTTTCTGTTCGTTCAACCAAGCATTGTATTCATCCTCGGTCTCTACGATAATATCCATTTGCATGTTGTAGTGTGCTGCTCCACAAATCTTATTACAAAGCAGTACGTAGTTGAAATCCCATACGTCCTCACCTTTGGCGGCACGGATGGCATTTACCTCTTCAACATGTCTTTTTACATCTTTGTTCTGACGAATTTCAGCGGTTGTGATCGTCGGTGTGAACTGGAAGTTGGTGGTCGCTCCAGGCACACAGTTCATCTGAGCACGGAAGTGCGGGAAGTAAGCCGAGTGGATTACATCCTGTGAACGGAACTGGAACAATACGGGCTTTCCTACTGGCAAGTGCAATTCCTTGGTCACGATATCATCTGCTGAAGCCGCATCTTGAGTATCTACACCCACGATGTTAGCACCTTCGATATCGTATACAGAAGCGAATCCTAATGCATTATCACTACCACTGTAACGAACGGTCCAATTGAACTGTTGTGCATATAGTTCAATGACGATAGGCTCTTCATCGTTTTCTGGCATCATTAAAGTACTCCAAACATTCAGACCCCATATGATCAATACGGCTAGCGCCAACGCAGGGACTACGGTCCAAAACAACTCTAATTTATTATTGTGGGCGAAGTGAACGGCTTTAGTGCCTTTCTTACCTCTGTATTTGTAGGCAAAGTAGAATAAAATAGGCTGTACAATAAAGAACACGATGTTGATGATCAACATACTAAGGTTCCATAATCCATCAATCTCTGAACCATGCTCTGAAGCCGGTTCAGGTAGACTAAGGGGACCCCATTTGATGTACATCACCACTACACTAATAACGAAACCCATACCTACGAAGAACATCAATCGTCCTTGGGTATCATTGTCCTTTTCGCTTACCTCATTGTCCTTACCACCTTGGATTTCTGAAGATACTTCAGAGATGCGCATTACCTGCACCAAGGTGAGGATAGCTAGAACTACTAAAACGATAATTGAAACTGTATTCATTCTTTAGTCTCTTTTCTAGATTATTGTTGGAAGTGCTTTGATTCAACTATCATAGGATGATTCTTGTGCAACAATGGTGCTTTCGCAAGGTTGCTCAACATCACATAGATGAATAGACCAGCGAAGAATAGAATTGGACCCAATTCTACTAATCCAAATCCGTACTGATCACCTACCGTTCCTGGCATGATCATTACGTAGTGGTCCATGTAGTGACCAACCAATACGAACACCGCTGCCATTACCAAGGTACCTGGAACACGCTTCGCAGGACGGCTTAAGATAGCAAGCACAGGGAAGATGAAGTTCAAAGACAACATAGTGAAGAACGGTACTTTGTACTGGTCCCAACGCTGCATGTAGTACGTTACTTCCTCAGGAATGTTCGCATACCAGATCAATACGAACTGAGAGAACCATAAGTAGGTCCAGAAAACTGAGAACGCGAACATGAACTTACCTAAGTCATGAATGTGGTTATCGTTCACCCATTCTAATAAGCCTTTAGACTTTAGGTACAGGGTAACTAGAATAGTCGCAGCGAAAGAGCTCACGAACATACCGGCAAACGTGTACCAACCAAATAGTGTAGAGAACCAGTGTGTATCAATGCTCATGATCAAATCCCAAGCAGAAGTAGATGATGTCACCGCATAGAATACCGTGAAAATGGCACCTACTTTGCGGTTTCTCTTCCACATCTCTACGCCGTCTCCGCTATCTGAAAGCAAAGAGTTTTTACGCAACATACGCGCTGCCCAAACCCATCCACCGATATACACCAACACACGGATGATGAAGAATGTAGGGTTCAAGAAACCACGCTTACCTGCGATAATTTCGTCATAGTTCTCGTGGCCTTCGATATTAATGCCTTCTACCATCCAGTGGAACATGTGGTGGACATGAGCCAGACCTAAGAACGAGATCAATGCGATTACAATCAACGGAATGATGATAGTAAAGGCTTGTGCCTCCATCACACGCAACAAACCAGCAGACCAACCTGCTTGGGCAATGTATTGAATCCCAAGGAAGAACAATTGTCCTAGTCCCAGTCCCAAAAAGAAAATCGCTGCCACATACAATGCACTCCATGGGCGGTTTTGTTGTTGGTGATGCGCGTGTTCAGCATGTGCATCGTGTGCTTCTGCCCCATGTGCATCGTGTGCCTCCTCAGCGTGCGATTCGTGACCGTGGTCAGCGTGAGCCTCTTCAGCACGATCTGACTCGTAACTAGACTCTATCATAGCTGCGTGAGCCTCGCCAGGATAGTCATTTTCGTGTTCAGCATGTGCTTCGTGACCGTGAACGTCGTGCGCTCCTTCAACATGTGCGTCATGACCAGCTTCAGCGTGCGCATCGTGCGCTTCTTCAGCGTGTGCATCATGACCAGCTTCAGCATGTGCATCGTGTGCTTCTTCAGCATGTGCGTCATGACCAGCATCAGCATGCATTTCGGTTGCATGTGCATCGTGTCCGTGATCCGCTTCGTGAGAAGATGATCCATTCATGGCAAATCCTACGACCCATAGGATTGCTCCTACTACGGTTAGGCCGATTGCCAGTTGTTTTGCTTTAGTACTAAACTCAAACATTTCTCTTCAGCGGTTTTATTCTTGATCTTCTCTAAGTTTCACAACATAACGTACAATCTTCCAACGTTCGTCGTAGGTCAATTGAGAGGCGTGAGAGCCCATAATGCCTTTTCCGTGCATGATCACATGGTACATAGAACCCGGAGTGATATCACGGTCTTTGTAAGCCGGAACACCAAGGATTTTTTCTTGTTGTACCAAGTTTCCATTTCCATCACCTTTTTCACCGTGGCAATTCACACAGAACGTTGTGTACAATTCTTTTCCTTCGGTCAAAACGTCCTCTGAAGCATAAGCTTCTGGCATGAGCAAAGAAGCCTTTGCAGCATCGTACCCTTCGTTCGTATTTGCATACTCATAAGGGTGGTAGCCACGTGGCACTGTTCCTTCTACAGGAAGCTGTGCGCTTAGACCATTTGCAAACTGATATGCAGGCGCATAGGTCTCAAGTGAAGGGCTGGTGTACATATCGTCCATGTACGTATAGCCGGGCGTAGTTTTATCAACGTTACAGCTTGCCAATGCAGCACCTGCAACCAATAGTAAGAGTGTAGATAAACGCTTCATGCTTAGGCTTCGATTTTAGAAATTTCTAATGCTCCCAAATCCTTTAGCTTCTTGTTCAAAGCATCCTCATCGCCTTCGAGCTCTACTTCCATCAAGAAGTGGTCATCCGTAGTACGTGGATCAGGGTTTTGTGCTTTCGCGCCAGGGTACAAACCATTTACAGCGAAGTAAGACCAACACATGAGGTGGGCTGCAAAGAATACAGTCAACTCAAACATTACCGGCACGAAAGACGGCATGTTCAAGAACCACATAGAGTTTGGCTTACCACCGATGTTCTGTGGCCAATCCATGATCATCGTGTAGTACGTCAACCAAGAGGCAAAGAACAAACCTGTAAGACCGTAGAAGAATGCCGCAGTACTCAGACGCGTTCTCTTCAAGCCCATAGCTTCGTCCAATCCGTGGATTGGGAATGGTGAATACACTTCACTAACGTGGAATCCGTTAGCACGTAAGTCTTTTACCGCGCTCAATACGATATCATCGTCATTGAAAAGCGCGCGAACGATTGGATTGTGTTTAGTGTGCCCCATGTTCGTCGTGGTGTTTTTTGAAGTTTTCGCCTGAAGACTTCAAGATGGTTTTCAATTCTGCTTGAGCAATCACAGGGAATGTTCTAGCATATAGTAGGAACAATACAAAGAAGAAACCGATTGTTCCGATGTAGATACCGATATCGACAAAGGTTGGAGAGAACATAGACCATGAAGATGGCAAGTAATCTCTGTGGATAGAGGTTACGATAATCACGAATCGCTCAAACCACATACCGATGTTTACCACAATTGAAATCACGAAAGTGAAAACTAAATTGGTACGTAGTTTCTTAGACCACATGAATTGTGGAGAGAACACATTACAAGTCATCATCGACCAGTAAGCCCACCAGTAAGGACCTGTCGCCCGGTTCAAGAAGGCATATTGTTCGTATTCAACACCAGAGTACCAAGCCACAAAAAGCTCAGTAATGTAGGCAACACCTACAATCGAACCCGTAACCATGATTACGATGTTCATCATCTCAATGTGCTCGATGTTGATGTAATCTTCCATCTTGAAGATCTTACGTACGATCAAAAGAAGTGTCTGCACCATGGCGAACCCAGAGAAGATCGCACCCGCAACGAAGTACGGAGGGAAGATGGTGGTGTGCCATCCTGGAATAACCGAAGTCGCGAAGTCAAAGGATACAATGGTGTGTACAGATAGTACCAATGGTGTAGCAAGACCAGCAAGTACCAAAGAAACTTCTTCAAAACGCTGCCAGTGCTTAGCCTTACCTCCCCATCCGAAAGAAAGAAGCTTGTAGATGTGCTTCTGAACTGGGTTGATCGCGCGGTCGCGGATCATTGCGAAATCTGGAATCAAACCTACATACCAGAATACAGTACTAACGGTTAGATAAGTAGAGATCGCAAATACGTCCCATAGAAGTGGTGAGTTAAAGTTTACCCAGAGTGAACCGAACTGGTTTGGGATAGGCATTACCCAGTAAGCCATCCAAATACGACCCATGTGGATCAACGGGAAAAGACCCGCCTGGATTACCGAGAAGATGGTCATTGCTTCTGCTGAACGGTTGATGGCCATTCTCCACTTCTGACGGAAGAGAAGAAGTACGGCTGAAATCAATGTTCCCGCGTGGCCAATACCTACCCACCAAACGAAGTTGGTGATATCCCAGGCCCAATCAACGGTCTTGTTCAAACCCCAAACACCAATACCAGTTCCAATAGTGTATAGGATGTTTCCTACACCCCACAAGAACATCACAAAGGCGATGGAGAAGGCAATCCACCAAGCGCGGGGTGCCTTAGATTCTACAGGTTTCGCAATATCGTTGGTGATGTCGGAGTACGACTTGTCTCCAAGGATAAGCGGATTTCTAACAGGCGATTCGTAATGCATGTCGCTTTCTTATTTATTAGGCTCTGTTTCTAACTTTCGTTTGGTAGAAGATGCTAGGCTGTGTACCTACTTCTTCCAACAGGTGGTAAGCACGAGCTTCCTGCTTGAGGTGGCTCACTTCACTTGAAGGATTGTTTACATCACCGAAGACAATGGCACCAGAACCACAAGCCTGAGCACAAGCTGTAGTGAATTCACCATCCGTCAACATTCTACCGTCTTTCTTCGCTTCTAGTTTACCCAATTGGATACGCTGAATACACAAAGAACACTTCTCGATCACACCACGTGCACGCACAGTCACATCAGGATTCAAGACCATGCGGCCATAATCATCCTGAGCTGGGTTCACATCTGTGAACTTCTCGTTTGCTTGGTAGTTGAACCAGTTGAATCGACGCACTTTGTACGGACAGTTGTTCGCACAGTAACGAGTACCAATACATCTGTTATAGGCCATGTGGTTTAGACCTTCACGCGAGTGAACGGTAGCACCTACAGGACATACGGTCTCACAAGGAGCATGGTTACAGTGCTGGCACATCACTGGTTGGAATACAACTGATGGACTTTCTGAAGGAACTTCCATCTGAGCGTATTTTTCAATAGCACCTAAACCTTCCTTATCAGCAACCTCTTTGGTCATGTCAGAAGAGTAGTAACGGTCGATACGCAACCAGTGCATATCACGGTGGCGACGAACTTCGTCTTTACCAACAACAGGCACATTATTTTCCAAAGAACAAGCAACCACACAAGCACCACAACCTGTACAAGAGTTCAAGTCGATAGACATGTTCCACATGTGTGAAGTCTCGTGATCCTGATCGTCCCAAAGGTTGGCTTCAAAAGCGCTAAGAGGTCCTTTGTGTGTTTCAAAAGTTGGTTTCTCGTTCCACTCTGTTGCATTGCCTTGTAAGAAGGTAGGAAGATTGATTTCGTTTACAATCTTACGGCCCATCATCGTGTGAGCAAGCTGTACTGAAGCGAAACCGTGTTCTACTTCTGTAGCAATAATCTCAGCAGAAGCATAGGTTGAAGTCGTGGCAAGAAGAGCATTTGCATTCACACCTACTCCATTCCCTACTTTACCCACAGATTCGCGCCCAAAACCAATGGCAAGACCTACAGATCCTTGTGTTTGTCCTGGTTGAATCCATACTGGAACATTTTCCAATGTAGTACCGTTCACGGTAATGTTCACGGTATTACCATTCATTGCACCATTTGATTGTGCATAGTTCTCTACGCCTAGTGCTACTGCATCTGCAGCAGACATCACTAAGTAGTTGTCCCATGACAAACGTGAGATAGGATCTGGAAGCTCATATACCCATGGGTTATTCGCATTTGATCCAGCGCCCATACCCGCTTTGGTGTATGTGTAAAACTCGATGCCTTCGATTGCTCCTCCTACTTTTACATCTGACAGATCTACTGAAGGAGCTACAAAATAGAGTCTTTTAAGCGACTCTACCTCAGCAAAACCGTCGTGCAACAATGCATTCCAAGCTTTCACATTTCCTGTGGTTGAAGCACTTGCTTTGATCAAATCAATAGCGCTCTCAGAACCTCCTGCCAAGCCATTTACGATTTCAACTGCGCTCTTGCTGTCGAAAAGTGGGCTGATGGTCGGTTGACCTACTGCATATACACCATCTACTGGTATTGCATCTGTCCAAGCCTCAAGGTAGTGGCTCAATGGTAGCGCAACCTTCGCTTTAGACGCAGTTTCGTCTGCACGATCTGCAATGCTCACAAGGTTCACTTTATCTGCCAATGCTGCCAACTCCGCTGAGAAGTACAACACATTGCTATCAAGAGTGATGATCGTATCTACTGCACCTGCTTTAACATCTGCCAATAGTGCGTTAAAGGCGCTATCAGAACCGGTTGAAGTGTACTCGAGCGTTGAAGTGTTGAACGCTGCTGATGCAAGTAGTTCATTTGTTTTTGCAGCCAATTTTTCCGCAGTAGCAGAATTCAAGCCGTTCAACAACAAAGCACCTGATCCCGCTTGGATCAATTCCATTGCTGCATTATCAACAGAGCTCGCAATTTCTTCGCGTACTGCCGGTGCCGCAATTTTATCTGCGCCCGTAGCAGCTGCAACCTTATTATATATGTGTGCTAGTACTGTTTCGTACTCACTTACTTTCGCTTTGATGCGAGCATCTGCATTTGAACCCGAAAGTGATAGACCTGCTTCCACTTGAATGTGACGCAGCATTCCTTCACCTGGTTTGCGAGCTGCAGCATACGCACCCATGAGGTTTTCGCCGCCCCAATCGCCCAAGAAATCAGCACCTACAGCAACAACTGTAGAAGCTTTATCCAAAGAAACTGTAGGTAGACCGCGTTGACCGGTTAGGCTCTCGTATACGTCTGCACGTGCACTCTGGCTTACTGCATCAACACTTACATGACGCAAACCTAGTTTTGAGATGGCTGTTTTCAAAGCTGGGCTAATCACAGAACCACTTACAAAAACACTGTTTTCGGTCATGAGCGCACGAGCGGCGGCAATTGCATCTCCCCAAGAAGCGGCAACACCGTCCACCATAGGACTCTGCATGCGTGCTCCATCATACAAACTCAATACTGAAGCTTGAACGCGGGCGTTCGTTGCACCGTTGAAGGGAGCATC
The DNA here is from genome assembly GCA_030829675.1 of Schleiferiaceae bacterium. Taxonomy (GTDB): domain Bacteria; phylum Bacteroidota; class Bacteroidia; order Flavobacteriales; family Schleiferiaceae; genus UBA10364. The sequence continues at coordinate 22,092 of JAURAE010000001.1, read as the reverse complement.
ATTATTTGGTTCAATCTTGATCGGACGACCTTCGCGTGTTTTTACCAAAACAGATGCAAAATCAAATCCATCAAATGAAACAGATGCATAGTAATTAGGTACACCTGGGGTGAGGCTATCTGGCTTCACCACGTAAGGGATACTTTCTACGATAGGAGCCTCACAAGCTGCAAGCGTGGCTGCCGCAGTTGAGAATCCCATGAATTTCAAGAAATCTCTTCTCGAAGTTTCTCCTTCAGCCAACTCGTCTTTTCCGAGGAAATCTGCCTGGCTGATCTCGTTTGAGAATTCGTTTTGAGCGAGCTTTTCTGCGAGTTCTGGATTAGATTGATCCTCAATCCCTCTCCAATATTTATTGTTCTCAGTCATTGCTGCTTCTTATTAGTAGTGACACTTACCACATTCCAAACCACCGATCTTCTCAGCAGTGATTTTCTCGCCGTGGTATTTCTCGGTTAATTCTTCGTGGAAGTCTTGGTAGTATTCGTTTTTGTTGAACTGAACTTCAGTTTCACGGTGACAATTGATACACCATCCCATGGTCAATTCTGAATACTGGTATACTTCTTCCATTGTCTCTACTGGACCGTGACATTCTTGACACTCCAACTGACCCGCGTTCACGTGCTGGCTGTGGTTGAAGTAGGCCAAATCTGGTAGGTTATGAATACGTACCCATTTGATTGGCTGTTGCTCGTATCCTTCGATGTATTCGCGGTTTTCAGAATCCCAACCGATCGCTGCATAGATCTTAGCAATCTCTGGAGAGCCTTCACCGTCGTACTTCAAGTTACCAGCGTCATCAGTGATTTCAGAACCGTCCACATACATGTGACAGTTCATACACACATTCGCAGATGGAATACCTGAGTGCTTTGAGTGACGTGCAGAGCTGTGGCAGTAATTACAGTCGATTTGGTTCTCTCCGGCGTGCAACGCATGCGAGAACGCGATAGGCTGCTCTGGCTGGTAGTGTTGCTCCATCCCGATGCCCATCATCCAGCCATATAATTGGCTCAAGAAGGCCACTGTGATCACTACAGTGCTAACGGTTACAAAACCTTTGTTGTTGATTAATCGGCCCCAGAACCAACCTGCTTCATCCAAGATGCTTACAGGGTCTTTGCCTTGAACAAGACGTAGGGTGTTCTTCATACGAGCGAGAAGCATGACCATGAGGAAGAGCAGGACGCCCAATCCGATGGTGATCTCACTATCGTAGTTTTTACCCTCGACAACGACGGTGGTACCGGCCAAATCCCCACCTACAGGAACCGCCTTTTTATCGCCTTCAATGGTGTATTGAAGGATGTCGAAAATGTCTTGATCGCTCAGTGCAGGGAATGCACTCATCACAGAACCATTGTATTCCTCGAAGATGGCGATAGCATCTGCATCACCTGAGGCGCGTAGTCCCGCGTTGTTTCTAACCCAAGCAAGCACCCCCTCCTCAGAATACTTGTCAGTCACGCCGGTTAGGGCTGGACCTACGAGTTTCTTGTCGAGTTTGTGACAGCTAGCACAGTTGGATTTGAAGAGCTTTTTACCGTTTGAAGCGTCCCCTTCGAAAGCGGACACGGTTGTAACAGAAAACAAGAAGATTACAGCCGCTAAAACGGAGCCGAATCTTCTTCGGTTTGAACTTGTGTACATATGAGGCCTAATAATAGCTATTCAGTGTCGCGCAAAAATAAGGCTCAGCGGTCGAAAAAGGGGCGCATATTTTCTAAAATCCTAATTTGGAATGGTTCTAAATTAGCCTGTGTTACAACACGCATTTCCGGCACGAGTTTTGGTACCTTTACCTTTGAAAAAACATCACCTTCGCTAATGCACCACAAAACACTTCTAATCACACTGTTAATCAGTTTCAAAGGCTTTTCAACCGGGTATATTGACACCCTTGATGTAGCCCCGAATGTAGACTCTGTCTATGCCCATTATGTTCAGTCCCACAAGAGTGAAGTTTTTGAAGGTTTTACGATCCAATTATTCAGTGGCGACCGGGACAACGCGAACAAAGTCAGAGCCAAAGTAGTTGGTCTCGATTTAGGAGAAGCTAGGGTCATTTACAAAGCCCCAAACTTCAAAGTTCATGTAGGTGCCTTTCCTACCACTTTGATGGCAGAACAAGAACGCCAGCGATGGCTAGCAGAATTTCCAGATGCCTTTGTTGTACAAACTTTAGTACCGCTCTACCCTATTGAGTTTCCTAACGCTGCTGCTCAAGATTCTCTAGTCGCGCCTCAAGATTCTCTCGAATAGAGAGGTAGTATAGATTAATATCACCGCGGTGATAATCCTTGGTTCTGATGAGCCAGCTGCCCTTGAATTTTGGGCGATCGGCGATAATGATTCCATCTTGAATTTGGGCGCCAATTAACCCCAGCAGCACCTCACCACTTTCAAACACAAGTGCACCCGGATTGTCTACTGCAGGAACTCCGAGGCTTGAAGTATTCCAACTCAACGGATTCACCACTCCAACCATCGCAGCATCATTACTGGACGTTTCGACGGATTTATGGAACGTCCTCCATGAGACAAAACACCCGGTCTGCAAAGGGTCTTCGCAAAGCGGGATGGGCAAGTCGTTTAAAACGGGCATTCCAACGAGGTAGGCAATGACTAAACGGTCCTGCAACTCCTTATCAAATTCATTGCGTATCAGGCGTTCCAAATGATCTGTGCCTTGACTGTGCGAGGCCAACACAAAAGGAACATCTGGGCCGATGTCGACGAGGAATTGCTCGAACGCCGTCCGCACATCATTGTAAGCCAAATCGTACGCATTAACGGTAGTCGTGTTGGGCGCTACGTTGTAGACTTGGTAGGCCGCTTGACGGTAATACGGAGCGTATACAGGACCGGCGACGTTGAAGGCACTACTCTGCATTTTTACCGCATAATGCGTGCGCTCTCGAACCTCCTCCGCATAGGAATCGGCATTCCATGTGCCGCCTTTTTTGGGAAAGTGAACCGTGGGATACACATAGAAAACAGGGACACCGAAACTTCGGGACGTAGGCACAAAAATGGAATCTGTAAGGTCCAACTTCTCTGCGTGTCCCGCCCAATTATCGAGTTTAGTATAATCAGGTGCCGCCGGCACCTCAAAGACCAAATCTTGCGATAACCCACAGCCCACCATCGTGGCGGCAAGTAAGACTATAGCAAGGGTCCTTGAAATAGCGTGCATTTAGGCTTCGATCTGTGCTTTTTCGCGAATGATCTGGGCCAATTGATACGCCGGTACCACACCGCTCTGGCGCCAAATCATTTCTCCGTTTTGGAACAACGTCAATGTTGGCACGCCTTGAATGCGCAGTGCTTCGGCCAGTTGTGGATTCTTATCGACATCCACCTTGATGATATTGACGGCCTCTCCCATATCTGCGGCCACTTCCTGAAGAATAGGCGACATCATTTTACAGGGCCCACACCACTCTGCGAAAAAGTCGATGAGGGTAGGTTTCGGGCTATCAATGATTTCTTTAAAGCTTGCCATGATTAGGGGGTTTAGGGGTTATTTGGCAACGGGTTGTTTTCGAGCCCACGCACCCATACCGCCTTGTAGGTTGTATACGGTGGTAAAGCCCATTTGTTTCATCATTTGCGCCGCCTGACCTGAGCGATTACCGCTTCTGCAATACACATAAACGGGCACTTCTGGGTCCAATTTCGCCAGCTCCTCCTGAAAGTCACTGCGGTAGAAATCAATCTGGTTTGCACCTTTGATATGGCCCATAGAGAACTCTCGGTCCGTACGCACGTCCAAGAGTACTCCCTCGGGTCCATTATTGATTAAATCTGCAAACTCCTCGACCCCAACATTCCTGTTAATCACGCCCTCGCTTTGGGAGGTTTCTACCGCTGGAGTTTTGGATTGACAGCTCACTGCACCACCCCACAAAAGGGCTGCGACGAGTAGTTGAGGTAAAAGTTTTACTGATTTCATGGTCTTACATTTTATGGATAAGAACATCAGAAGCACCGCCTCCGTTCACTCCATCTTCGATTCCTTTGGATGCCAAGAACATCAACGCTTGTCCTGAGCGGTTTCCCGAACGGCAAAACACGACCAATGGACGCGACATTGATTTAAATTCCTCCCAACGCGAAGGAACTTCATCCAATGGAATGTTGATGGCATTAGGTACAGGTTCAAAGGCAACTTCGCCTGGTGTACGTACGTCTACCAAGGTGGCCTCTGGGTGGTTGATTGCTTCGTTGATTGTCATAATTGCTTGATTTTAGGTCAAAATTAGCGGCACCTTTTTAAACGAGGTGCAACTAAAATCACAGTTACCAAATAATGATTTGATCTTCCGCTGCTTTGACCACACCACCATCGCCACAAACGCCGCCAAAGGCCTCTGCAAACTCAGGCATATTGCTCATAGGTCCATTGACACGGAATTTGCCCGGGCTGTGCGGATCAGTCACTACTTGGTTCTTCAAGTATTCGTCACGACCGTGCATCTGCCAAACCTGCGCCCATCCTAAGAAGATACGCTGCGTATCGGTAAATCCATCAATAGGCGCCACTTCATTATCACCACGGTGCTTCAAGTAGGCATGGTAGGCAAGGGTCAACCCGCCTAAATCTGCGATGTTCTCGCCCAAAGTCAATCGGCCGTTTACGTTCACCCCAGGCAATACCTCGTACGCATCGTACTGATCTGCCAGCTTCGTCGTCAACGCATCAAAACGCTTCTTATCACCGGTACTCCACCAGTTCTCCAAGTTGCCGTCAGGACCGTAGTTCGAACCCTGATCGTCAAATCCGTGTGAGAACTCGTGACCGATCACCCCACCGATCGCACCATAGTTGATGGCATCGTCCGCATCTGGGTTGAAGAACGGCGGCTGGAGGATCCCTGCTGGGAATACCACCTCGTTGTTCAACGGGTTGTAGTAGGCGTTCACAATATGTGCACCCATGCCCCACTCGTCTTTGTCCACCGGCTCGTCGAGCTTCGACAAATTATCAGCGGTGAAGTATTGAGAAAGGGCCTTGCGGTTGGCGAAGTAGCTCTCGCGGCTCAAATCCAGATCGCTAATGTCTTCCCACTTATCAGGGTACCCTATTTTATAGGTAAAGGCGTCCAATTTTGCCAAGGCCTTCTCCTTGGTCGTATCGCTCATCCACGCCAAACCGTTGATGCGGTCGCGGAAGGCAGCACGTAAATCTTCTACCATAGCCTCCACCTGGGCTTTGCTTTCTTCTGGGAAATAGCGGTCGGCGTAGAGATGACCTAATTGGTCCCCTAAAACACCCACAGCGCCTTGCGCACGCTTCCAACGAGGATTCATCTTCGGCACCCCGCGTAGAATCTTGCTGTAGAATTCGAAATTCAACGTTTCAAACTCGTCGTTCAAAGAGGTCGCCGCGGCATCCGCCACGTGCCACTGGTAGTACTGCTTCCAAGTCTCCAAGCCGGATTTCGCGCAAGCTTCGTTAAACCTGCTGAAGAATTCTGGGGCCGAGTTGATCAAGGTGTCCACACTCACACCCACAGCGTTCACATAAGCCGTAATGGGCATGTTTGGCGCCAACGCTTGCCACTGCTCGAGAGTCATAGGGTTATAGCGCGCCACAGAATTGCGCATTTCTACTCGGCTCTTCATCGCTTGGGCCATGGCCTTCTCCAAGTTGTAGATGGCATCTACATCCCACTCCTTCCCTACGAGCGCCGAAACTTTGGCGATGTGGTCGCGGTACTGCTGTTGCAATACTTGGCTTGCACTGTCCTCGCGGAGGTAGTAATCGCGGTCCGGCAATCCGATCCCGCTCTGGCCCGCGTACAAGGCGTGCGCGGTCGAGTTCTTCGCGTCCGTGCTTACATAAACACTAAGTGGTGCACCGATACCGTTGAACTTGTTCTTACCCATCAAGGCAAACAACTCCTCCAATGAAGTCACTGCGTCCACTTCCTCGAGGTAAGGCAATAGCGGTGCAATGCCCTCTTCGTTTCTCGAAGTGCTGTCCATCGCGCTGGCAAACAAGTCGCCGATGAGCTGCTCGTCCGTACCTTTTTCATAGGTTCCGCCACTGACCTCTTCGAGGATGGATTTTAATCTGAATTTGTTCGTCTCAATGAGCTCGTTGAATCTTCCCCATCTGGTTTCCGTATCTGGAATAGGGTTTTCTGAAATCCAACCGCCGGCGGTGTGCTGGAAAAAGTCCTCACAAGGCGCCACCGATGTATCGAGGTGGTCTACGTTAAACGCCGCTACTTTAGGCGCTTCTTCAGGCGCTGTACAAGCCGCGATGGCTAGGGGTAGCGCGAACATTAGTTTTTTCATTTGTCCAATTTATAGATGTAGGGAATCTTATCCCTTTCGTTTCCAAGTCTCGAAGGTAAAGGAATATTCATGGTTTTCATCGGCCGGATGGTATACGCTCGATACGCATTCAAAAGGCGACTTATCCCAATCCGGGAAATACGCATGCCCCTCCAATGAGGCATCGACTACCGTAATTTCCAGTACGTCCACAAAAGGCATGGCCAGAGCATAAATCTGAGCCCCGCCCACGATGAACGCCTCCGCCTCATCTTTCACCAACGCCAATGCTGCCTCGAGGCTTTGTACAGATTCACACCCTGCCGCTTCAAAATCAGCATTGCGCGAAATGACAATGTGTCGGCGGTTCGGCAAGGGACGACCGCCAAGGCTATCCCAAGTTTTACGGCCCATGATAATGGTCTTTCCGGCCGTGTGTTTTTTGAAGTGCTTCAGATCATCCGGCAGGTGCCAGATCAAATCATTGTTCTTGCCAATGACCCTGTTGGTCCCAAAGGCGACGATGGCTTTCAATATCATCAGACAGCAACTTTGCCCGCAATGTGCGGATGAGGATCGTACCCTACGATTTCAAAATCGTCATAGCTAAAGCCAAAGATGTCCTTTATCTCCGGGTTGAGTTTCAACTGTGGGAGCGCACGGAAATCTCGTGACAACTGCAGCTCCAACTGCTCAATGTGGTTGTTGTAGATGTGGGCATCGCCGAGGGTATGTACAAAATCACCTACCTCGAGCTCACAAACTTGGGCCACCATGTGCACCAAAAATGCGTACGATGCGATGTTGAAAGGCACACCCAAAAAAATGTCCGCACTGCGCTGGTACAACTGGCAACTGAGCTTACCATCGGCCACATAAAACTGGAAGAATGCGTGACATGGCGGCAGCGCCATTTGATCTACAAAACCGACGTTCCAAGCGTTGACGATGATGCGTCGGCTGTTGGGATTGTTTTTGATTTGATCGATGATCTGGGCGATTTGGTCCACATGACCGCCGTTCGGCGCGGGCCATGAGCGCCACTGGTATCCGTAGACAGGGCCGAGCTCTCCCCACTGCGCAGCAAAGGCCTTATCCGTGGCAACACGCTCGGCAAAAGCACGAATGTCCTCGCCTTGAAAATCTTCAGACTTCGAATAGGCCGCATAGGGCCAATCGTCCCAAATGCGCACTTTGTGTTGCGCGAGGTATTCGATGTTAGTCGAACCTTGAAGGAACCAAAGCAACTCGTGGAGGATGCTTTTAATATGTACTTTCTTGGTCGTCAGAAGGGGAAATCCTTCTTGAAGATTAAACCGCATCTGGTGCCCGAACACACTCAGGGTGCCCGTACCGGTGCGGTCGCCTTTTTGCACGCCTTCTGATAAGACGCGTTTTACGAGATCGTGGTATTGCTGCATGTAACAAAGATGGTCGAGATGAGCCGGAATTGCTACGAAAAATACTATGGGTTATCCACGGAGAAATGAACAAAAAAGCCCGCCTCAGGGAGGCGGGCTTCGGGTGCCCCGGGCCGGGATCGAACCGGCACGGACATTGCTGTCCACAGGATTTTAAGTCCGGCGTGTCTACCAATTCCACCACCGGGGCTCCAACAAAAAACCCTCCGGTGTTGGAGGGTCTTTGAGCGAAAGACGGGATTCGAACCCGCGACCCCAACCTTGGCAAGGTTGTGCTCTACCAACTGAGCTACTTTCGCGATTGGGACGGCAAATATACAGCCGAAATTAGTTTTCGCAATAGTCCACCTTATTTTTTCGAAAGTTTTTCTTTCAAGGTATTCAACAGCATCAAAGCCTCTACAGGCTTGAGCTCATCAAGGTTCAGATCCTCAAGCTCTTCCGCAATATCTTCCAATTCCGGCCGGTCCATAGAAAAGAAATTCAATTGGGCACCGGCCGAAGTTCCCGAGGGCGTTTCGCCGCGCTCGCGCTGTGCTTCGAGGTCGCCGAGGACTTGGCCCGCACGGTGGAGTACATATCCTGGAATGCCGGCGAGTTTCGCGACATGAAGACCGAAGGAATGGGCGGTACCGCCAGGCTTTAATTGGCGGGTAAAGATGATCGACCCCTTGTGTTCTTCCGTGCTGATGTGGTAGTTGCGGACCTTGCCGAAGGTCTTCTCCATCTCGTTCAACTCGTGGTAATGCGTTGCGAAGAGTACCAACGGTGTGCTTGGGTGCTGATGCAAGTATTCGGCAATCCCCCAAGCGATGCTCACACCATCAAAGGTGCTGGTCCCGCGGCCTATTTCGTCCAAAATGACCAAGCTACGGTCGCTGATGTTGTTCAAAATCGTCGCCGTCTCGTTCATCTCGACCATGAAGGTACTCTCCCCCTTGCTCAGGTTATCCGAAGCGCCGACGCGCACGAACAACCGATCCATGATGGGCAGGTCGGCGGAGGCCGCCGGTACAAACGCGCCCGCTTGGGCGAGGATCTGGATGAGGGCGGTTTGGCGCAATAAGGCACTCTTACCGCTCATGTTGGGACCGGTAATCATGGCAATGGATGCCGTAGCAGCATCCATATCCAAGGAATTAGCAATGTAAGGTATGCCTTCAGGCAGCACCTGCTCGATGACGGCGTGACGGCCGCGGTCGATGGCCAATTGGCGATCGGACCTGAAGGTCGGCCGCACATAGTCATAGGCCTCGGCGGTCGTGGCGAAGCTGCGAAGGACGTCGATGGTCGCCACCCAATGGGCGTTGGATAGGATTTGAGGTGCGGCCACCGCGGCCTGCTCCACCAATTCCCCAAACAACCGCAGCTCGATGGTTTTGATTTTCTCTTCAGCCCCGAGGACTTCTGATTCGAATTTTTTGAGTTCGTCGGTGATGTAGCGCTCCGCATTGACCAAGGTCTGCTTGCGGTGCCAATGCTCGGGAACCTTGTCCTTGTGGGAGTTGCGAACCTCGAGGTAGTATCCGAAGACGTTGTTAAAAGCGAGCTTAAGGGACGGGATCTCGGTGGCGGCAGCTTCGCGGTCACGGATGGCGTCTAGGGTTCCTTGAGCGTCGGACAAAAGGCCGCGCAGGCGGGCGAGTTCCGGATCGAATTGGCTCGAGATGGATTCTCCTTTGCCGATGATGGTGGCGGGGTCGTCCACGAGGGCCGATCGAAGGGTTTCCCGTAGTTCGGATAAGGGTGCGGGCGGAGTTGCAGGGACGGAGATGCCCCACTCGTCAGTTTTGGCGTAGAGGGCAGCGGTGGCATCTAGGGCGTCGCGCAATCTGGCCATCTCTTTGGGGGAGATTCGCCCTGTGGAGGTGCGACTGCAGAGGCGTTCCATGTCCGGCATGCCAGAGAGGAGGCCGGAAAGTTCGTCGCGCACATCGGGCTGCTCTAATAATTGGCCCACGGTATCCAAACGGGCACCTATGCGATCTGTATCGAGGAGCGGCAGGCTGATCCAATGGCGAAGCAGGCGGCCGCCCATCGCGCTTTCCGTGCGGTCAATAACATCGATAAGGGCGACGCCGCCGGAAGCGTTGGGGTAGAATAATTCTAGGTTTTGGGCCGTGAAGCCGTCCAACCACATATAATCTTCGAGGACAATGCGCGAGAGACTAGTGATGTGACTCAAGGAGCCCATTTCACTGTGCTTGAGGTGGTGTAAGATGGCGCCCACCGCGACGGTCGAGGCATCTTTATCGTTCAGACCAAAGCCGCTAAGGCCGTGGGTTTCGAAGTGCGAGGTGATGCACTCACTGGCGTATTTGGGTTCCCAAGCCCACGGGTCGATCCCAAAACAATAATAGTCTTGCTCGAGCGAACGGCGCAGGTCGCGGTCCATGTCGCGCGGATGAACGATCTCTTTGGGGGCGTAGGTGGCTAGCGCATTGCGCAATTCCAGCTCAGACCCCATGGCATGGAAGAAGGCACCGGTAGAAATTTCTACTACGGCCATTCCCCACGGACCTTTTTTGGCCGGGTATAGGGCGGCGAGGTAATTGTGTTCCTTGCCGGCGAGGAGGTCGTTGTTCAGGTTGATGCCCGGGGTGATCATGTCGGTCACGCCACGCTTGACCAAGCCCTTGACGGTCTTTGGATCTTCGAGTTGCTCGACGATGGCGACGCGGTGGCCAGCCTTGACCAGCTTGGGCAAATACGTTTGCAAAGCGTGGTGAGGGAATCCGGCGAGTGCTACCTCCGAGGCCGAGCCGTTGGAGCGTTTGGTCAGGATGATATCGAGTGTTTTCGCGGCTTTTTCCGCATCACTGCCAAAGGTTTCGTAGAAATCCCCCACGCGAAACAGAAGCATGGCTTCCGGATGCTTGGTTTTGATTTCATCGTACTGACGCATCATTGGCGTCTTTTTTCCCGAGGCAGATTTCCCCATTTACACTTACTTTGTCATTGAGAAGCGGCAAAATGTCGCAGACTTCAAAAGTAAGCGCTTCAGAGAGATGAGAAAACTTCGCAACAATGAATTGGGCAGATTATCTACCGAAGATTTTAAAAATTCGGAAAAAACACCCCTGATCATTGTCGCCGACAACGTGCGCAGCTTCCACAATGTGGGGAGTTTGTTCCGTACGGCCGATTGTTTTCGCGCCGCGCATATTTATTTATGTGGCTTGACTCCTACCCCCGGTTCGGCGGATATGCAAAAGACTGCGCTCGGTGCGACGGACAGCATGGATTGGACGCACGTGGAACACACCCTGGATTGTGTGAAGGCCCTGCAGCAGAAGGGTTATGAGGTGGTCGCCATCGAACAAGCTAAAGGCAGTGTGGATTTGCGTGATTTTGAGCCGAAAGGCCCCACAGCACTGGTGTTTGGACATGAAGTTATTGGGGTTGCCCAAGAAGTGGTGGATGCTTGTGATGCGGTGATTGAGATTGCCCAATTTGGCACTAAACACAGCCTCAACGTCAGCGTAAGCGCCGGCATTGCCATGTTTGAATTACACCGAAAATTGACGGGTGAGTATTAGTCCAAAGCGGTAGGCACGACCTCGTCGGGGCATTCGGCCAATAAGGTGGCCAAGGGTTTCCCTAAGATAGGATGGGACCAATTTGGCACTACATCGCCCATCGGCATCAACGTAAACCGCCGTAGGTGCAAGCGCGGGTGCGGCAACACCAACAACTCGCTCTCCCAAACACTTCCGTCGTAATCCAGTACGTCCAAATCAATGGTTCGGTCGGCGTAACCCTCCTCCTCACGAATACGGCCCATAGCCGTTTCGGTATCGAGCAATCGCAACAACAACTCCTCTGGCCCCAACGCGGTCTCCACCAAGAGCACCTGATTCAGATAGGAATTTGTGCTTTGATAGCCCCAAGGCGGGCTCTCGTACAACCTGCTTTTTCCTAAGATTGTGCTAAATCGACCAATTGCCTCCTGCGCCGTGGCAAGGTTTTGCCCCTTATCGCCTAAATTCGTACCTAATAAAATAATGGCCTGGCCCATGAAAAATTTCTTCACTACTGTTCTCGCTGTCTTCACAGCATTCGTCGCCTCCATCCTCCTCTTGATCGGCCTGTTGGTCATCGCGAGCATCACCGGAGAAGATCCAACCCCAAAGGTAGAAGAGAACACCTTATTGCGCATTCCTTTGTCGGGAACTTTGGAAGACCGCGCCGTGGAAGATCCTTTGGCCGGGCTAGATGCCGCATTATTGGGCATGGATGTGCCGAAAGCCCTCGGTATGAACGAGCTCATGGCAGCCCTAGAACATGCCGCGCAAGACGATCGCGTGCAAGGAATTTTGTTGGAGCAGGGCGCTTTCGCTGCGGGATATGGGATGCTAGAAGAATTGGCCGATTATCTTAAAGAATTCAAAGCCACCTCCGGCAAGCCCATCTATTCCTATGGCGAATACTATACCCAAAAAGGCGCCGCACTGAGTGCCATCGCAGATTCTACCATCCTTCACCCCGGCGGCATCTTCGAGCTTCGCGGGATAGGAACCAGCTCGACCTATTACAAAGACTTTTTTGACAAATTCGGGATCGAGCCCCTCGTCGTTCGCGGCACGGGAAACAAGTTCAAGAGTGCCGTAGAGCCCTACATCGCCAGTGAAATGAGCGATGAAAACCGTCTGCAGCTCACCCACCTCATTACCCAGTTTTGGGATTTTATCGGGGACCAATTCGAAGCCAAAGGCATTGACCGCGCCACCCTGGACCGCGCCGCCACAGATTTCATCGGCATGGATGCAGAGGCTTGTCTTGAAGCCGGACTAGTGGATGCTTTGGGGTACAAAGAAGATATCATGAACCACTTCGAGGACCGCTATTCCCTGCTTCATTATGCGGATTATGCGGCCCAAATCCCACCTGTAAAAGCCACCGACCGCATCGCCATCATCTACGCGAATGGAAGCATAGGCAACGGCTCGGGCGACGAAAGCACCATTGGCACTGAAAACATCGTTAAGGCCTTGCGCAAAGCGGATGAAAACAAACGTGTCAAGGCCATTGTACTCCGTGTAAATAGCCCGGGCGGAAGTGCCTTGACCTCTGATATCATTCACCACACCATTGCTGATATCGAGAAACCGCTCATCGTAAGTCAAGCAAACTATGCGGCCTCTGGCGGGTATTACATCAGCTGTAATGCCGATGCCATTTTCACCAACTCCACTACCATCACCGGCAGCATCGGCATCTTCATGAGCCTATTCACTGCAGAGGAATTGATGACACAAACCCTAGGCCTCAATGTCGAGGAAGTGCAAACCCACCCCATGGCCAACTTTCCAAACCTCGCCAAGCATCCCGACGAAGCTCAATACGCCATCCTTCAGCGTATGATCGACCGCGGATATGCGGATTTCACCGGCAAAGTGGCCGAAGGAAGAAGCATGGACATGGACTACCTCCTGCCCTTGTGTGGCGGACGCGTTTGGACGGGCGATGATGCCGTCGATAATGGATTGGCCGACCTCGAGGGCAACCTCAGCGATGCCATCGCCTATGCCGCAAAGGAAGCCGGTATTGAAACCTACAAATTGTACGAACTCCCCACATTGGAAGATGGATTAGAAAAGTACCTGAAATCTCTAGGTGCTGCGAAAGCAGAAAACCTGCCTTTCCTAGACCATCCCGCCGTACAAGAGCTCGAATTCTTAGCCACGAATCCAGGACTCCAAGCACGTTTGAACCCCATATTTCTTGAACTGTGATCGCCGCTAAACAACAAACAGCCGAGCGCCTTTATTACATCCTTGGTGCCCTATTCATTGCCGCATTGATCACCTGCAACCTGATCGCCAACAAATTCGTGACGGTCGACCTCGGGTTCAAAGTATTCACCATCAGCGCTGGGGTGCTCCCCTACCCGATGACCTTCTTGATCACCGATATCTTGAGTGAGCTCTACGGCCAAAAGCGCACCACACAGGTCGTACTCTCCGGTCTCGTCGCAAGTATCTTCGTCCTCTTCGTCTTATGGCTCGGGGCCCAATTTCCCGCGATCGAAGGCTCACCCGTATCCGATGCCACCTACGACCAAGTATTTCAAAATGCTTGGCGTGTCATCGCCGCCTCCATGCTCGCGTACATCGTTGCACAGCTCATCGACGTTCGACTGTTTCACTTCTGGAAAAACCTCACTGGTGGAAAAATGCTTTGGGTGCGCAATAATTTCTCTACGCTAGTCAGCCAACTCGTCGACACCATATTGGTCGTCCTCGTCTTGTTCATAGGCACCTTGCCCTGGAGCACCATGGGGGAATACATATGGGACGGCTGGCTCTTCAAAGCCACTGCCGCAGCATTTGATACTGCTGCCATCTACGCCTTTATGTGGTGGGCCCGCGGTTATTTCGGGCTAGAGATTGGGGAAGAAATCGACGTCTAAAGCAACTCCAAATTCACGATGTGCCCTTCGTGCGAACGCACGTTGAATACGCCCGCAGTCGTGATCAAGTATTGGCCTTTTATACCGACCAATTCCCCTTCCCAACTGTCGCCTTCACTTTTGAAGCTCATACTCTTCACCTTAGACGGGTGTTGCTCCACAGGGTAATTCATCGACCAAATTTCCGGCTGCTGCGTACGGTATTGTTGTAATTCTTCCGGCAACGAGGCTTGCGCAAGGGCAAAGGCTTCCTCCAAGCTTTCCTCCGTAGTGGCCCCTTTGAGCATGGCCTGCCACGACGTCTTGTCGGTAAAGTGATCTTTCAACGCCACCTCGGCCACGCCTGCCAAATAGCGATTCGGCACCTCCAATATCACCGTCGCCTCGTCCGCACCCTGGTCCATCCAGCGGTACGGCATCTGGGTCTTCCGCGTCACCCCAACCTTGATGCGGTCCGTTTTTGCCAAATACACCAAGTGTGGCTGCAATTGCAATCGCTGCTCAAATTCCAAATCTCGCTCCGCAATGCCTAAATGTGCCTTGCTAAGCTCCGGCTTCATAATGGTCGGCGAAGCTTCAGGCTTGGTAAAGAAGCACTCTCGACAGAAATTTTGGCGGTACACTTCTGGGACCAATTGGCCACAGAAACATTTATGAGTCCCGGTAAAAGTCATGCGCAATGGTTTCCCAATGAGTCCATTCATCATCAACAAATCCATACCCAAGGCCAAAGAATATCTAATGGTAGGTCCGTATTGCGTAGTCATTTTCCTTAAGGGGCCGGTGAACTGCATATTTTCTGCTAACTTTAATAATGTGAAAATAGCACATAAACGACCGACCTCCTAAAGCCATGATCTATACTTGGGTAAACAAAGTCATCCGACAAAACATGCGCCGCCGTGTGGAGGAAATTTATGCCTTCACAGACCGGCCCATTGAGTCCCAAGATCAACTCCTTCGCGAGCTCATGGCCAAGGGTACGGATACCGAATATGGGCAGAAGTACCGTTTCGACCTGATTCAAAACCCGCGTGAATTTCAAACGCGTGTGCCCCTATCGGATTACAGCAGCCTGAAACCCTACATCGAGCGCATGCGCCAAGGCCACCGCAACATTCTCTGGCCCGGCAAGGTAGAGTGGTACGCCAAGAGCTCAGGCACCACCTCCGGGGTAAGTAAATTCATCCCCGTTTCCAAAGACAGCATCGAAGATTGCCACTTCTCAGGAGGTCGATACGAACTCGCTTTGTATTGCAATGCGGTGCCGGAAACTAGAATTTTCGAAGGGCTAGGCTTGCGTTTGGGCGGTTCCACAGAAATACAATCTGAAGGTCAGAGTCAAAGCGGCGACCTCAGCGCCATCCTGATCCAAAACATTCCACTGTGGGCAGAACTCCGCAGCGCACCCAGCCCCACCACCGCACTGATGAGTGATTGGGAAAAGAAAATTGATGCCATAATAGATGAAGCCCTCGAACAAAACATCACCTCCTTGTGGGGCGTAAGTTCATGGTTCCTCGTACTGTTTAAGAAAGTGCTCGAACGCACTGGAAAAAGCAACATTCTCGAGGTATGGCCAAATCTTGAACTCTTTGCACACGGTGGGGTAAACTTCGCTCCTTACGAGGACCAATTCCGCTCACTCATGCCCGGCGACCAGGTCACCTTCATGGAAAACTACAATGCCTCGGAAGGGTTCTTTGCAGTACAGGACGACCCAGCCAAAGACGGCATGTTACTCCTGCTCAACAACGGCATCTATTATGAATTCATTCCTATGGATTCTTTTAATGGGACCAACAGCCAAACCATTGGTCTAAAAGATGTTGTCTTGAATACAGATTACGCTGTCGTAATCACCACCAATGGTGGGTTGTGGCGCTACTTGCTCGGAGATACCGTGAAGTTTGTATCTCTGCACCCTTACCGTATTAAGGTCAGTGGTAGGACGGCACATTTCATCAATGCCTTTGGGGAAGAAGTGATCGTCACCGATGCTGAAAATGCTGTATTGAAAGCCTGTAACCTTCACGGTTGCGACCTAGTGGAATTCCACGCCGCACCGTGCTACATGAACAGTGAAAAAACCGGAGGGCATCAGTGGATCATTGAATTCAAAACACCTCCTGAGGACCTTGCCGCCTTCACCCAAGATCTGGACAATGCCCTCAAAGAGGAAAACTCTGATTACGCCGCGAAAAGAAAGGGCGACCTCGTCTTACAAGTGCCCAATGTAGTAGTGGCCCAAAAGGGATTGTTCCACCAATGGTTGAAAAACAAAAACAAGCTAGGCGGACAAAATAAAGTCCCCAGATTAAGCAATAACCGAGACCTTATTACACAGTTGCAGGCGCTGAATGATGCTGCTCAAATGCCTGCATAACAGCAGTCCACAAGTTGATGCGTGCACGCAAGGCTTGCTCAGATAACTCGGCCGCACTCACCCATTTCTGCGCATCCGTACCACATAAAAGTTCGACCATACGCTCGGCCAAATGCCCGTGTAAATCGCCATCAACTTCGATGTGACGCTCAAGGTAATAGGCGAAGAGTCCGAGCTGCTCAGGGAATTGGGCCTTTAAATTCCCAACGATTTCCATGAACATATCCGGAATCAAATCTTCACGACCGAAGGTGAAGACAGCCGCAATCTCATGTGCCTTACCACCTTCTACTACTGCGAGGGTCTGACGAACGAACGCCTTGGCGCCCTCAGGGGCATCGCTATTTTCTAAGGCCTCTATTGGATTGGCGCCCGCGCGCAATGCTTCAATAAAGGCCAAAATAGGTGCAGTATTGGCCCCTGCCTCTTCCATCGCTTTTACATAAAGCTCGAAGTGACTGGTAGCCATTCCATCTTGATCCACATCGCTTTCTTCGCCGTGAACAATCTCATTAATCAATCTTCGAGTTTCAGGATCGCCCTTAGGAATCCAGTACGTATCCACACACGTCAATTGACGCTGCAAAGCTTTCAATAGGACCATGAAATCCCATACTGCCCAAACGTGCGTTTCCATGAAATCGCGCGCTTTATCAAGCGTGTTGACCCAGCTGAAGGCCGGATGTTGAATTAATTCTTGGCGGGTAGATTGAATTTGTTTAGTTAGGTGGTCAATTTGCATCTTACTTCGGACACTTTTATTACTTTGCGGGTACAAAAATAGTAGTCATGCACATAGCAATCGCAGGAAATATTGGTTCAGGGAAAACAACTTTAACTGAGTTATTAGCAAAGCACTACAACTACCAGCCGCATTTCGAGGATGTGGATGACAACCCTTACCTCGATGACTTCTATGAAGAAATGCAGCGCTGGAGTTTCAACCTGCAAATTTATTTCTTGCGTTCCCGCTTTGAACAAGTAACCCAGGTACGCGAGGAAGGTTTAAATGTGGTTCAAGATCGTACCATTTATGAGGATGCGCACATCTTCGCACCAAACTTACATGCCATGGGGTTGATGACTGCTCGCGACTTTAACAGTTATCAAGGATTGTTCGAGTTGATGGAGAAACACCTTCAGCCGCCCGACCTTTTAATTTACTTACGCGCCTCTGTACCCACATTGGTGGACCACATCCAAAAGAGAGGACGTGATTACGAAAACAGCATTCGCATTGATTACTTACGTCGTCTAAACGAGCGTTACGAAGCGTGGATTAATTCTTATGACAAAGGCAAAGTCCTGATCGTCAATGTCGACAAGAACAACTTCCCAGAGAACCCCGAAGATTTGGGTGAAATCATCCAACAGATTGACTCAGAGCTGAACGGCCTCTTCTAAAACTTTTACGATTTTTTCTGCGGCACCGCGCTGCTCAAGCATCCAAGCTTGGGCTGCTTTTCCTTTTGCAACGAACGCTTCAGTGCCCACCTGATCTAAATACTGTGCCCAGTCCTCCTTCGCTTGAATGGGCTGTAAGAATCCCTCTTCGACCAATTCTTTGTTCTCCGCAATCTTCTGCCAGTTCGGACCACAAGCCGCTATTTTTCCTTGAGCGGTCGCTTCCAAGACATTGTGCGTCGACTTATCCCATCCGCCGCCAATTAAAATACCATCGGCCAAGCCGTACAAACTCACCAGCACCCCAAACTCAGGCACCATCAACACATCCGTTGCCTTCGGCTCCTCTCGAGTACTATCGAGCACTTGGGATGCTTCGTATTGTATCAACGCCTCTCGAACCTTCGATGATTCTTTTATATCATGCGGTACCACCCAAAGTGAATACTCGCCTAAATCTAAGCTGTTCAAAGCTTCGCAATCCGATAAATGGGCACTACCCACTAGCAGCACTGGCTTTTCCTGTACCCGTTTCCAGGCCGTAAATTTTTCATTCGCTTCCACCCCGACCAAAGCAGCGGCATAATCATACTTCGGATTCCCTAAGACTTCGGAATGCACACCGGCCATACTCATGCACGCGGCATCTGTCTCACTCACCACTCCCCAAGTATGTACGCCATGAATGAAGTTCTTTCGAATCAACGGCAAAAGGCGGCTCAAATACCACGGAGTGCTTGGTGCACTCATCCCCATTACCACCACGGGAACATTGGCACGTCGCAATCCGGCAATGTGGTTTGGCCACAAATCGTAGCGAACCATAAGTGCCAAATCTGGCTGCACATAAGTCAGCCATTTTTTTACCAATAACGGTCGGTCAAAGGGTAAATAATACACCTTGGCGCGGGCGTAATGTTTCCGCGGTTCGTAGCCCGAAGGACTGAAAAAGGTCACCACAGCTTGCCAATGTTCGTGACGGTCTAGAAACTGTTCCAACACAGGGCGCCCCATCTCAAATTCCCCTAAGGAGGCACAATGCATCCAAATGGTTTTCCCTTCTAATGGTGGTTCCTGGGTCCAATGCTCCGATCCACCCACCGCTTCCCACCAAGAATCGGAGGGACCGAAGGCGGCGCCCGTCCTAAACACTAACTCAGCCAGAAGTGGATATATAATCATCAGTCCGTTAAAAAGAAGCTCTCTTGTTTTGCGTAAATGGGCAGGTACCATGTAAAGTTCACGCCAACGCCCATGTCCCACTTAAACGAATTATCCGGCAATCCCGTATCCGTATTGAAACCTCTGATGTTCTGTGTGGTGGCTAAAAATGCGTGGAGCCCCAGAGCATAGTTGATGCGTTCGTTATTGTCCAAATGCAGGTAACGAAGCTGGCCTTTCGCCACAGGCCCCATGTGCAATCTATCGTATCCACGTAGCATGGATCCCTGAAGCTGCGGGAAGTTGCCGCGCTCATTGCGCAAACTGATTTGGGTTTGCTGGGCACCGATGCCTGCCATCCAAAGCCACCCAGAATTTGGGTTGTATTGTGTTTTAAAAATATGTCCAATGTGAGCGGTAATCTGTCCGCCAGATAGTCCTGCTTGAAGATTGGCCAATTCTCCATTGACCCCCACAAAGTTTCCTTGATCATCGGCCAATCCACCGAAGATCTCGGAGGCATTTTTAACCGAATTCCCGTAAAACGCATCAAAGGCCGCCCCCACCATCCAGCCCTCACGGTTTTTTTTGGTGTATTCGAGGGTAGCACCACCAAAGGCGGTGTAACGAGTTGCGAGGTCTCCGAGGGGAATATGGGTGGCCGGTGCCAGTCCCCACAATTGAACCGTACGGAGGCTATCGGCAGTAGTTAATTGGCCACGCATAACGGTCGATAGACCGAAAAAAAACAAGCAAAAAAGCAGGCGATGCCATCTATTCATAGATACCGTGGGCTTTAACTGCAAGGTAAGGGCAAATAGTCGTTCGTAATAATGTAATTTTAGGGCATTGAAATCGTTGATACAACGACCTAAAGCTTAAGCATGAAGATTACAGTCATTGGAACTGGATACGTAGGCTTGGTGACCGGCGCCTGTTTGGCGGACGTGGGCATCGAGGTAACTTGCGTGGATATAGATCAGAAGAAAATCGAAGGCCTGAAAAACGGCATTCTCCCCATTTACGAGCCTGGACTCAAAGACATTGTACTTCGCAACTTTGAAAAGGGCAGGTTGCACTTCACGACGGATTTGTCTGAGGCCATTGTGGGCTCAGCGGCCGCATTCATTGCGGTAGGAACACCTCCTGGGGAGGACGGTTCTGCGGATTTGAAGTATGTGTTGGGCGTGGCTCAAGAAATTGGCCAGACCATGCAAGATTACTTAGTGGTCATTACCAAATCTACGGTGCCCGTGGGTACGGCGGAAAAAGTACGCGGCGCCGTGGCATCGACATTGGAAACTCGTGGAGCTACATTCGGCTTTGACGTAGCGTCCAACCCTGAGTTCTTGAAAGAAGGCGCGGCCATTGAAGATTTTATGAAGCCCGACCGCATTGTGGTGGGTGTGGACAGCGAGCAGGCCCAAAAAACATTGGACAAGCTCTACCGTCCGTTCACCTTGAACGGTCACCCGGTAATCTTTATGGACATCCCTTCCGCAGAGATGACCAAATACGCCGCGAACGCCATGTTGGCGACGAAGATTTCATTCATGAACGACATTGCCAATCTGTGTGAGAAGATGGGCGCAGATGTGAACTGGGTACGTAAGGGCATCGGCTCTGACCCGCGCATCGGCAACAAGTTCATCTACCCGGGTATTGGATACGGCGGCTCTTGTTTCCCAAAAGACGTTAAGGCCCTGGCCCGTACCGGACGTGAAAACGGCCACACCATGCGCATCTTGGAAGCTGTTGAACAAGTCAATGATGCACAAAAAAGTGTGCTCTACAATAAAATTAATGCCTACTTCGGTGGCAAGCTCGAGGGCAAGACCATTGCTTTTTGGGGACTGTCCTTCAAGCCGAATACCGACGATATGCGTGAGGCACCGTCAGTGGTCATCGCCAACCTGTTGACCAGCGCTGGCGCGAACGTTCGCGCGTATGATCCGGTCGCTCTGGAAGAAGCCAAGCACCAGCTCGGAGATAGCATTACCTACTGTAACAGCTACCTCGAAGCAACAGAAGGTGCCGATGCCTTGGCACTGATCACGGAATGGACAGAGTTCCGCGTACCGGATTGGGACAAGGTGGCTGAGGCGATGAACGGCAAGGTCTTGTTTGACGGACGCAACCTCTACCACAGAGAAACCCTAGCGGAAATAGGGTTTGATTATTACGGCATCGGCCAAGGACAACAGATTTAATGGCAAGAGTACTCATCACAGGCGCGGCAGGATTTTTAGGTTCTCATTTATGTGACCGATTCATTGCTAATGGCGATGAGGTCCTTGCTATGGACAACCTCATTACAGGGAACATGGAGAATTTGGAGCACCTCAGCGGCCATCCAAATTTCACGTTCTACCACCACGATGTGAGCACCTTTGTGCACGTACCGGGAAAATTGGACTACATCCTCCATTTCGCTTCACCTGCCTCCCCTATCGATTACTTGAAAATCCCCATTCAGACCTTGAAGGTGAGCTCTCTCGGGACACACAACCTTTTGGGTTTAGCACTGAACAAGGGCGCGCGCATCCTCGTAGCCTCGACCTCTGAAGTATACGGCGACCCACTGGTCCACCCACAAACTGAAGAGTATTGGGGCAATGTGAATCCCGTGGGACCCCGCGGGGTATATGATGAAGCCAAGCGCTTTATGGAGGCCATGACCATGGCCTATCATACCTACCACGGTCTGGAAACGCGCATCGTGCGCATCTTCAATACCTATGGACCGCGTATGCGATTGAACGACGGCCGGGTATTGCCTGCCTTTATCGGCCAGGCCCTTCGCGGTGAAGACCTGACCATCTTCGGCGACGGTTCTCAAACCCGCTCATTTTGCTACGTAGACGACCTTGTAGAAGGAATTTACCGTTTGCTCATGAGCGACCATGCCGAGCCGGTAAACATTGGCAACCCACACGAAATCACGATCAGCGATTTTGCACAGGAGATCATCAAGCTCACGGGAACCACACAGAAAGTGGTGTACAAAGAATTACCGGTGA
>JAURAE010000019.1 GCA_030829675.1 Schleiferiaceae bacterium | reverse complement strand
GACAACCTTCGCAAAGGCGCGGCGACCAACACCGTTCAGATTGCGGAAGTTCTGATGGCCAAAGGCTTTATCGGATAAGCGATTTGTAAGAAACAATAGGTCCAATTTTTGCGTTATTACTACCATGAATTGGAAACTTTTATTGCTCGCCGTCGTAGGGCTGTCGAGCTGCAACGCACAAACAAAATCGAAAATGTCAGATCCATATGCTATGGCGACCATTCCCGCGGCTGAACCAGGCCAGGAGGTGGCCGTATTGGCCTCAGGTTGTTTTTGGGGGACCGAATTCTACTTGCAAAAAGTACCCGGAGTCATCGCCACCACGTGTGGATATACAGGGGGCTTTGTGAAGAACCCGTCGTACCGCGAGGTGTGTACCAAACGCACCGGGCATTATGAAGCCGTGCACGTGGTTTTTGACCCGGCTCAGGTGAGCTTTGAGGAATTGGCCCGAGTATTCTTTGAAACCCATGACCCCACCCAGCGCGACGGTCAAGGTCCGGACATAGGTCCGCAATACCGCAGTGCTGTATTCTTCCAAAACGAAGCGCAACGAGAAACCGCGCAGTTATTGAAGGACCTGTTGATTCAGAAAGGGTATGATGTCGCGACAGAGATCTTGCCGGCGGCGGAGTTCTACTCGGCGGAGAACTACCATCAGGATTATTATGACAACAAAGGCGGAACGCCCTATTGTCATGCGCCTCGGAAGTTGTTCTAAGGAAAAAATTTTAGGCACAAAAAAACCCCCGCGCCATCGGCGCGGGGGTTTTTATTTGTCGAGGGTCTATTATTCAGCCACCAACTCGAAATCTTCCATGAACTTGGTCGTGTAGACCCCTTTGCGGAAGTTTTCGTTGTCCAACAATTGTTGGTGGAAAGGAATAGTCGTTTTGATGCCTTCAATGATGAATTCGTCTAGTGCACGTTCTAATTTGTCTAATGCTTCGGAACGAGTGCGAGCCGTTACGATCAACTTGGCAATCATAGAATCGTAGAACGGAGGAATCACATAGCCACTGTAACAGTGAGTATCTAGACGTACTCCATGACCTCCTGGGGCGTGGAATGAGGTGATGGCACCTGGTGAAGGACGGAAGTCGTTGAACGCATCTTCTGCGTTGATCCGAACCTCAATACTGTGCATCTCTGGGAAGTAGTTCTTTCCAGAGATAGGCTCACCTGCGGCTACCTTAATTTGCTCACGAATCAAATCGAATCCTACAACCTGCTCGGTAATAGGGTGTTCCACCTGAATACGAGTGTTCATTTCCATGAAGTAGAAGTTGCGGTCCTTATCTACCAAGAACTCAACTGTACCTGCACCTTCGTATTTGATGAACTCAGCCGCTTTTACCGCGGCATCACCCATTTTTTTACGGAGTTTGTCCGTCATGAAAGGAGATGGCGTTTCTTCGACCAATTTTTGGTGTCGACGTTGTACAGAACAATCACGCTCGCTCAAGTGACAAGCCTTACCGTAAGCATCACCGATCACCTGAATTTCAATGTGGCGTGGCTCTAAAATGAGCTTTTCCATGTACATGCCGTCGTTTCCAAAGGCTGCTGCAGCTTCGCGACGAGCGCTTTTCCAAGCCCCTTCTAACTGGCTCTCTTCCAAAATGGCGCGCATACCCTTACCACCACCACCGGCGGTTGCTTTCATCATTACAGGGTAACCGATGGCACGTGCTGTAGCCACTGCATCTTCATAGGATTCTAGGATACCCTCAGAGCCAGGAACACAAGGAACACCAGCTTCTTTCATGGTCTCCTTGGCCGTGGCCTTGTCTCCCATTTTCTCAATCTGCTCTGCCGTTGCACCGATAAACTTGATACCGTGCTCTGCACAAATGCGAGAGAACTTGGCATTTTCACTCAAGAAGCCGTAGCCCGGGTGAATAGCGTCGGCATTGGTAATCTCTGCAGCAGAAATAATGTTTGGGATGCTCAAATAGCTTTCCGAAGAAGCTGCGGGGCCAATACATACAGCCTCGTCTGCGAATCTTACGTGAAGGGAATCGGCATCCGCTTTGGAATAAACCGCAACCGTTTTAATGCCCATTTCTTTGCACGTACGTATGACGCGAAGGGCAATCTCACCACGGTTGGCAATGAGTACTTTCTTAAACATACCTTAGAGGTTTCGTTCTTATGACGGATCGACCAAGAACAATGGCTGATCGTATTCTACTGGTGTTTGGTCGTCGACCAAGACCTTCACGATCTTTCCGCTTACCTCACTTTCAATCTCATTGAAGAGCTTCATCGCCTCGATGATACAAACTACATCACCTGGTTTCACTACATCGCCGACCTTAACAAATGCATCCATTTCTGGGCTTGCGCTACGGTAAAACGTACCGATCATCGGAGATTTAACAGTGATGTAGTTGCTATTATCATCTGCTGGAGCTGCTGCCGCTGGCGCTGCTGCCGCTGGTGCAGGAGCTGCTGGCGCTGGAGCCGCTGCCATAGCTACAGGTGCTTGTGGAGCCATCGCTTGGATGATTGTTGGTTGCTCAGCATCAGAACCTGTTTTGATGTTGATCTTGAAGTCTTCAGTTTCTAGACTCACTTCTTGAGCGCCGCTTTTCGCAACGAATTTGATGAGTGCTTGGATTTCTTTCAAGTCCATGTTCGTGTGTTATTTAGGAATATGAATGTACGAGTTATTTTTTATCGATGGCCCATTTGATCCACATGGCTCCCCATGTAAAACCGCCGCCGAATGCTGCGAAGAATATGTTATCTCCTTTTTTAAACTTATCTCTGAAATCCCAAAGTCCTAGAGGAATGGTTGCAGAGGTAGTATTTCCATAGTTTTGAATATTGATGACGACTTTGTCATTGGTAAGGCCCATACGACGTGCAGTAGCATCAATAATTCTCAAGTTTGCTTGGTGAGGAACCAAGTAGGCCACATCGTCACCACTCAAGCCGTTCTTTTCTAATAATTCTGCTGAAGTATCTGCCATACGGCTGACTGCAAAGCGGAATACGCTCTGGCCTTCTTGACGAATGGCGTGCTGTTTGTTGTCTATTGTTTCGTGAGAAGGCGGTAGGAAAGAACCACCGGCTTCGATGCGCAAGAAATCTCTTCCTGTCGCATCGGTGCGAAGAATTTCATCTTGAACTCCAAGTCCTTCTTCATTTGGCTCCATTAAGGCCACACCACAGCCGTCTCCGAAAAGGATGCAAGTTGTGCGGTCTGTATAATCTACGATAGAGCTCATCACATCTGAACCTACGACCAATACTTTCTTGTATTTCCCAGATTCGATGTAGGCAGCCGCATTACTTACGGCATATAGGAATGATGAACAGGCGGCTTGTAGGTCGAAGGCGTATGCGTTCGTTGCACCAATTTCTTGTGCGATATAAGCACTGGTAATGGCCACGGGCATATCTGGAGTGACGGAGGCTAGGATGACTAAATCAACATCATCTACACGCACACCGTATTCGGCTTTCATGGCTTCTACCGCTTTAATAGCGAGATAGGAGGCACCCATGCCTTCTTCTGGCTTAAGAATGCGTCTTTCTTTGATTCCGGTTCTTGTGGTGATCCACTCGTCGTTGGTCTCCACCATTGTGGCCAACTCTGCGTTGGTCAACACATATTCCGGAACGTATCCGCCGATTGCGGTGATTGCTGCTTTCATAGCTTTGTTGTTGTGGGGGCTAAAATAGGCCCCTTGATTTTTCTAGAGGTGCCCAAAAAAGAAAAAGTAGCCCTAAAAAAGGCTACTTTTTTAACAATCAATGCGTTAAACGGAGGGCTTACGCCTTTTCCATTACCACTTTACCCTTGTAGTAAAGTTTTCCTTCGTGCCAATGTGCACGGTGGTAAAGGTGAGCCTCACCAGTAGTTGGGCAGATAGCCAATTGCTGATCAGCTGCTTTGTAGTGCGTTCTACGCTTGTCTCTTCTTGTGCTAGACTGTCTGCGCTTAGGATGTGCCATTTTTCAAATCGTTATTTATTCAACAAGTCTTTTAATTGGTCCCAACGTGGGTCCGTATCCGTTTCAGTTTCTTCGTCTTCGTCCTCCAAGTAATCTTCGATACCGTTTCCGGCATTTGGTCCATATAGTTTTGATGGAATACTTAATACCACAAGTTCATACGCCATTTGTGCGATGTTGAACTGGTGCTCACCGTGAGGTAAAATCAACAACTCTTCATTGTCGTCGTTGTACGCATCACCAAACTTCACTTGTACATCAAAGGCATTCTCTAATGCCTGCTTGTACAGCTCGTTGGTTACGTCGCAAGGTGCTTGAATGGCGCCTGAAAAACTCAAGCTCAAATCCATAACAGTCTCGCTTTTTACCATTTCTACAGTGACTTTTCCACTCAATTGTGAATAATCGTCATACTCGAAAAGTTCAAAGAACGAATCATTCAGATCAAACTCAAATACATGTGCCCCGTTGGACAAGCCGATAAAGGCAATATCAAAGTCCTTCGTTTTCACTACTTCAATTATCTCCGAATGAGCGTGCAAAGATATTCAAATTGTTGAAAACTTCTAATTCTTCTCTTTTTGTTTTTTGAGAGGATTTGCGGTCATCTCATCGTATTGTATTTGAGCTTGAACCGTTTCAATGGCAGTAAAGATGGCGTGCTGGAATGAGGCGTGGTCTGCTTTGCCTTGTCCTGCAATGTGCATTGCCGTGCCATGATCAGGAGAAGTACGTACAACGCTGAGCCCTGCGGTAAAATTGGTCCCAGTTCCCATAGCTAAACTTTTGAACGGAATTAACACTTGATCGTGGTACATGCCTAGGACTGCATCGAAGCGCTCTTCATGGCCTTGTCCAAAGAAGCCGTCGGCAGGGTATGGGCCTTTTACAATGGCATCTAACTTTTGGCTGTTGGCAATGGCTGGGGCGATAATTTCTGCCTCCTCACTACCAATGGTTCCCATCTCGCCGGCATGTGGGTTAAGCCCCAGTACCGCAATGGTAGGTTTTACTTTTCCAAAATCGCGCTTTAAGCTCTGGGCCAACAACGCAATGCTTTTCTCTATTTTATCTTGGGTCAACGTTGTGGCAACATCCTTAATAGGAACATGTCCCGTAACGGTCGCCACTCTCACATAATCTGAGGTAAGTACCATCAACACCTCATTGCCAAAGGCCTCTGCCAAATAACCGGTATGTCCTCGGAAGCCTTCGTGTTGTTCCGCGATGTTGTGCTTATTAATGGGTGCCGTTACAATAGCATGGATATGCCCAGCTTTTGCGGCTTCAATCGCTGCATCAATACTTTTCAGTGCATAGACCCCACTTACATCAGTAGGCATCCCTAATTCTAGTTCGACATTATCTTCCCAAACTGAAACAAGGTTATTCTTGCCCTCTTTGATTTGGCCAATAGAATCCACAACGTTGAAGTTGAAGTCCTGCTTATCGATGGCGTTGCGGTGGTAAGAGGCTAATTTACTTGAGGCGAAAACTACGGGCGTACATAATTCGGCCACTCGTTCGTCTTCAAGAGCCTTAATGATAATCTCCATACCTATGCCGTTGAGATCTCCACAGGTAATCCCTACCACAGGCTTGGTCAATACATCCCCTCCTTCCCATTCTACTTCCGGGGTATCGAAGCTCATATCATAAAGATCGGCTTGCGCATCAAGGTTTTCCTTGAGTTCTTCGGCTACAGGTTGTGCTTTAACAACTTTCGCCGGTTTTTTATTTCTTTCGCGTCCCTCTCGCCCGCGTCCTCCTTGCTTTTGCTCACGAGGTTCCTGGCCTTCTTTAGCCTCTCCTTGGACTTGCTCGTATCCATCGGCTTTTGGTTTGCGGTTTCTGTTGCGGTTGCGTCCTCCTCGGTTGCGTCTTCGGCGATCTCCTCCGTTGTTTTCACCGTTGCCGGCGTTGCTGTTTGGATTGTTGTTTTGTGAGTCGCTCATTAGGCAGATTTTTTACTTAGGAAGTCAAATAATAATCGGACACCTACACCTGTACCGCCTTCCACGCGATAGCCGATGCGTTTCTTCAAGAAAGCAGGTCCGGCGATGTCCAAGTGAATGTACGGATAATCAGTGAAGTGCTCCAAGAACTTCCCTGCGGTAATGGCGCCTGCCTCTGCACCGCCAATGTTTTTCATATCGGCAATAGGGCTCTTCAACAGCTCCTTGTATTCGTCCCAGAACGGGAATTCAACCACGCGTTCGTGAGTTGCCAAACCGCTCGCTTGCAAGGTGTTCATGGCTTCTGCTCCGGCATTGCCCATTCCGACGATGGCGTAGTGGCCAATAGCGCGGGCGGCTGCACCAGTTAAAGTAGCAAGGTCAATGACCAATTCTGGGTTGTATCGCTTCGCGTAGACCAAAGCATCGCTCAAAATCAATCGTCCTTCCGCATCGGTATTCATCACCTCAACGGTTGTGCCATCAGAAATGGTAATGACATCACCGGGAGTTACGGCATTACCCCCAGGGCGGTTATCTGTCGCAGGAACAAGGCCAATGACATGAAGCGGCAAATTTGCCTCCGCCACAGCGCTCATGGTACCCAATACCGCGGCTGCTCCGCCCATATCCGACTTCATATCGTCCATGTAGTTCGTCGGCTTCAAGCTCAAACCACCGGTATCATAGACCACTCCTTTTCCAACCAATACGATCGGTTTTTCATTGGTGGCTCCGGCCGGCTTGTGCTCCATAATGATGAATACAGGCGGCTCAGTCGAACCATAATTCACGGCAAGTAGACCGCCCATTTTCAAGCTTTCAATCTGCTTCTTCTCCAACACTTCTACTGCAAAACCGTGACGCTTTCCTGCGGCTTTGGCTTCATTAGCCAAATCTGTAGCGGTGAGGTCGATGACTGGAGTATTGACCAAATCGCGCGCAAAAACAGTTCCCATTACAGCAATGGCTTGTGCCTGTACGGCAGCTTCATGACCTGCCTCAACGAAGAGTTGAACCAAGGAGTTGCGACGCTTGTGTTGGTCGGAGAAGTAACGCAAGAATTGGTAATTCCCTAGAGCGGCACCCTCTGCTACGGCAGGTACGTGGTGACCTAATATGGCGACACGATCGGCGAATAAGGCGTTGGCCTTTAAACACAAGGCATTACCCGCCTGGCGCATTTTCTCAGCTCGTGCATCTGTATCCAAAGAAGATTTGACTTTATATACCCAAGTAGTATTTGCTCCACTTTGTAGTTCAAGCCACTGCTCGTCGAACTTATCGGCCAGCGCTTCAACGCGTGCTTCCTGCTCAGGGGCAAGATGTTTGGCCAATTCTTCTAAGTTTTCGTAAACAATCGCGAGGGGTCCGGTGTAATCAGGGGTGTATGTAGAGACTTTCATGTTCTAAATATTTAGTTTCAAATGTACTATTTTAACCAACCACAAAACAGTCCCCATGTTTACCGGAATTATTGAAAACGTTGCACGGGTTGCCAAACTGGAAAAAAGCGAAGGCAACTTGGAATTATATATGGAATCTCCGCTCGCGGCAGAGATGAAAATCGACCAAAGCGTAGCCCACAATGGGGTATGTCTGACGGTCGTAGAAATCTTTGGCGATCGCACCTACCGTGTGACGGCCATCAAGGAGACCCTCAACAAAACCAACCTCAATGATTTGGTGGAAGGCAGCCCTGTGAATTTGGAGCGCTGCATGACCATGGGCGATCGTTTTGACGGACATATTGTGCAAGGTCATGTAGACCAAGTAGCCACTTGTACCGAAGTCGAAGCACACGACGGATCTTGGACCTTCACCTTTTCGTACGACACCTCTTTAGGAAATGTAACCGTTGAAAAAGGGTCCATTACCGTGAATGGCACCTCCTTAACCGTCGTGGACTCTAAAGAGGGTAGCTTTAGTGTGGCCATCATTCCATATACCTACGAGCACACCGTTTTTCACAATATAAAGGTGGGAGACCGAGTAAACCTCGAGTTCGACGTCATCGGCAAATATGTGGCCCGCATGATTAAAGGGTATTTAGGTTGAAAGCCGTTCGACACATAGGAATTCTCGACGACGAAAAACTGGCAGTCGACGGCATGGTTTTTCAGCTGTCCAAGCTATTGCCACAGGCCACTGTGGAAGGTTTTACGCAACACAAACCCTTCGTCCAATGGTGTGAAGAGCACCGTCCCGAAATGGTGTTTTTAGACATGGAGATGCCTGGCGCGAATGGATTGGAAGTTGCCCAAAGCATTAAAGGAAAGGTTGGGAACATTGTCTTTGTGACTGCCCACACTGAATACAGTTTAGAAGCTTTTGATACTGCGGTTGACTATGTTCTTAAACCAGTTTCTCCGAAGCGATTGGCCCAGAGTCTAAAAAAAATCGCGGAATTAAAACCCGTTGGAACCTTTGAGGAACTTCGCATTAAAATTCCAATCAAGGGCTCTTTCCATTCCCTGTCGGAATCGAAAATCAATGTTCTTCAGGGCCAACGCAATTATACGGAAGTGGTCCTCAATAACGGGGAGCGTCATTTGGTGGCGCGGACATTAAAGAGCTTCGAAGAAGGGTTGAGCCCGAGGTTCGCCCGAATCCATAAAAGTGTCATCGTGCGTCGCGATGCGGTGGAGCACATTGAATGGGGCGCCAAAATCCTGGTTCATGTTTTAGGTGGTCAGGTGCTAGAGGCATCAAAAACGAGAATGAACGAAGCAGAGTGGGCCGATGTATAAACATTGGTGGATCATACTAGCGGCATGGATTGTAGTGGGCTGTAGCCCACAGGCTTCGGATGACTTGCCAGACCAGGTGGCAAAGGTAACGGCCATGGAACGACTAAGCGAGGACTACCTTGCAGGTGTTGAGGATTTAGTAAGCAGTAAAAACGAGTTTGAAGAAGCGTGGGGGTTGTACCTGCGGGCGCGTGACCTCGTAGTCAATGGGGCAAGCGTAGAATCCTTGCCGATGATCGAGCGAAGCGAGATCCTATTTCGTTCCAATAACAATCTTCGAGGACTATCAAGAATCCTACTGTTGAAGGCGCATTCGTATTGGGCCTTGGGTGCGGGCGAAGAAATCTTGTCGGTATCACAGGAGACGATGGCCTTGCGTCAAGGCGATACCTTGGCCTGGGCGACAGCTGCGGGGAATTATTCTACCTATTTGATTGATTTTGGGTATTACGGGGAAGCGCTCGAATATTCGGATACGGTACTGGCGATTTTTAAATCCCGAGCAGGCAAAATAAACCCTAGTGAGGCCTATGCGGTGCGTGCAGAGGCCTTGTATCGTTTACAGAAGAATCCTGAGGAAGTAGATTCGCTCATTCAAGGCGCTTTGGCCTTGGTAGATAGCGCAGGGGTTCCGGATATCGATAAGCAAAACATTTATTTCCGAGCGTTGGGTTTGGAGGCGATGAATCAAGTGGAATTGGCCCAATGTATTGAATTTGCTCATGCCCGAAATTTTTGGGATTTGGAGGCGCATGCACGCCGTCAATTCACTGAATACGACCTCTTGGGAGAATCGCGTGATGAGGCCAAGGAGGCTGAGATCGTGGCGAATAGATTGGCCTTGAGAAGGGTGGACGCGAGCCAGAGTAGATTTTTGGCTTTTGAGTTAGAGCGAGGTAAGAGAGAGCGGCTTCGCTATGAGGAAACGGCAAGGTTACGTCAGCAGACCTTGGCAATTTTCTTGAGCATGGCCTTGATTTTAGCTATTGGAATATGGGTGTCGTACCGTTCGGTGCTGCGCACAAAGGAAGCGCGATTGAGCGTACAGGAGGCAGAATTGGAACTAGAATCGTACAAGAATAAAATTCGTCCACATTTTTTGTTTAACCAATTAAACAATGTCAACGGCATCCTGAACCAGGAGCGCATGGAGGATGCGCAAGAGTATTTGGCGGAATTGGGCCAATACCTGCGTTCGCTACTCCAAGATCAAAACGGTCACTTCATCAATGTAGGCGCGGAGCTAATCCATTTAGAGAAGTATGCGGCACTTCAGCAGCAAAGCTCTTATGCACATGTTGATTTTACCATTGATGCATCTGCTTCGTCCAAGAAAGCGCTCATTCCTTCGGGCATCTTGCAGCCCTTGGTGGAAAACAGTTTCAAATACGCGGGAAGCACAGCTGCCCAGGAAGCTTGGGTTCACATCACTGTGGTTGAAGAGGGGAAATCCCTTCATCTGGAAGTTTCAGATTCTGGTTATGGCGATTCTTTGCCCAAAGGAGGAACGGGCCATGGCTTAGCCTTAGTAAAGCAGCGCATTGAATACCACCGGAAGCAGGCGAAAAAAGGGCAACGATGGACCTTTCAGACCTCTTTTACAAAAGCAAAAGGCACCGTGAACATCACAGTGCCTTTATTGACCGACAGATCAGCTTAAGTTTATTGGTGATATAAATGTACCGTTTGATACAACTACATCACCTAGGATTTATCGTAGGACGAATTGCTTTATCCTAGCCCCAAGGATCCAAATCCATATTTCCACCACAAAGAATGATGCCGGCAGGGCCTTCTCCCTCGTGTTTTAGAGCAACAGCGAGACCCGCAGCAGCAGAAGGCTCGACCAATTGTTTCAACCTGCCCACCGCGAATTTCCAGGCCTTCTTCATCTCCTCCTCACTAACCATCATAATCTCATCCACATAGGCGGTGATGATCTCAAATGTTTTATCGCCTAAGGAAGTTTTAAGGCCATCCGCAATCGTGTGGTGGTTTTGAGCCGGGACCCAATGTCCAGATTGGAAGCTTTGATAGGCATCACCTGAGGCATCTGGCTCACAGCCCACCACCTTGGCATTTCCAAAATAATGATTGGCTAAAGCGGCTCCGGAAAGTAGTCCACCGCCACCCACGGGTACGTACAATGTTTGAATGTCGGGGTGTTCTTCGAGCAGCTCTAGGGTCGCGGTCGACTGTCCCGCGATGATGTCGTAGTTGTTGTAGGGATGCACGAGCACCGCGCAAGTTTGTGATTGGACTTCGGCAGCGGCAGTCTCTCTAGCTTCCAAGGTAGGCGCACAAAAAGTGATTTTCCCTCCGTATTGGCGCACTGCGGCAACTTTAGTCTTCGGCGCGTTTTCCGGCATAATGATATAGGCGCTTTCTCCTATTTGTGCCGCCGCCCAGGCCAATGCAGCGCCGTGATTTCCTGAGCTGTGTGTAATGAACCCCTTGCCTTTTGCTATTTCGGCATTGACCAGTACTGCATTCATAGCACCGCGGGCTTTGAACGCTCCTGTTTTTTGTAGGTGTTCCCCTTTAAAAACATAAGGTTTGCCTACGCGCTCGTCAAACCAATGCGACGAAAATACCGGGGTACGGTGGATGAAGGGCTTAATGCGTTCGTGCGCGGCGAGAATATCTTCTTTAATTGGAATGTGCTCGAGCATGGCCTTATTTAAATTCGAATTTTGGGATTTCTACAAAGGGCAGGTCATCGGTATATACCTCCTCAAGGTAGTCCATGAGGGCACTTTCAAATGCGTTCAGCGCCTCAGGGGAGATGTCTTTTGTTTTGTTGACCACAGCTCCTCCTAATAAGATCTCAGGGGCGCCGCTTTGCAGTTTGAACATACCGGAGCGCCAGGGTAATGGCTGTGGGAAGGCGCCCATTTTATCGAGGAGCCAGGCGTATAGTAGTACCTGTAAGGGTTTTCCTTTCGTCCCGTTCCAAAGGTCTTCCATGGCGCCTAGGCTGAGGTCGCTCGAGGTGAAGGAGCCGGTTTTATAATCCCAAATGGTGAGGCATTGATCGACGAGTTCGACTCTGTCAATGTAGCCTTTGAAATTCATGGGGAGGCCCAGGGTAGGGTGGCTCATGGTATAAGACAGCTCAGTTTCTATACCTAAGAGGATGATTTCGTGCATGCTGGCCCGGTGAAGGTCGTATTCTAAGAACTGACGGATCATCTGTCGGCAGACTTCTACGGTCAAAATATTGCGACCGGTATGCAAGGCGCGTCTAGAATAGCCCTTTTCTTCAACGAGGTAATGGATGCCAAATTCCATGGCCTGTTCGGTCCACAGGTCTACATCAAAGGCCGGGATTTGTTGACCGACGAACGGCTCATACACTTTCTCGAGGCCCTTGTGTACGAGGTTACCCATGACCATAGCACTCATGTTTTCCTCGACCTCGTCCTCTTCTTTGATTTTGATCAGTCGCTTTTTATAGAATTGGTCCGGCATACTTACCAATTCATTTAAGGAAGAGGCACTGATGCCGCGCTCCCACCAATGTGCAATGGCCGCTTTGACGGCATCTGTTTTTTCCGCTTGGAACTTCGAGGCTACACTTTGGGCATGGACTTCTCCGTTGCTAAACATTCTTGGAAGCACCTTGGCCGCCGTTCCTTTGAGTTCGTGTTCTATTTGTACTAAGAATCGGCTTGGCTCCCCGCCGCCCATGGCCTCCTTGTCCGTATTAAAGGTGATGGTTGCTTCTTTACAGCGCTGAAGAATTCGGTAAAAGTGATAGGCGTATACAGCATCCTTTTCTTCATAGGTAGGCAGTCCATAATGCCTTTTAATATCAAAGGGCAGGAGTGAGTTAAAGGAGCGGCCTGCAGGTAACACACCTTCGTTAATGCCGGCGAGTATAATGTAAGGGAAGTCCAAGGTTCGTGATTCCAAGATTCCCATCACCTGTAATCCTTCGAGTGGCTCCCCAACGAAATCAATGCTGCCGTTGCGCAATTGTTGCTTGATCAGCTTGATCCATATGAGGGGGTCTTGTGCGGTGTTTTGCAAGGTGCGCTTTAACTGTTCAAGGAGGGTATAGATGTGGTGCGCAGTATTTTGGACCATCGTATCGTTCTTCTCCGTTGCGCCCACATGTTGGAGCCAATGTTGAAGCGCATCTATGAAATCAGTGGGGTGTTGTGGCAGAAATAATCGGGCATAAGCAGGCAAGTGATCATTGGCTTTATCGCCCCAATATTTTGCTGCCGTAAAGACCTTGTTTCCAGCGACAATCTCTTGGTGCCAAGCATAAGGACCCTCACCTTTTGCGGTCCAATATCGGTTGAACATTGGGTCTGTACACAGTGCAGAGAGTGATTTGTGGTGGAGCGTCCAATCCTTTCCAGGCCGTTGATTTTTCACGGCATATTCCACCATGTTCAAGTACAATCCCACTGTTGCGGCAAGGGCCGTTTGGTTCAGCGGGAAGCCCATGGTGATGTTCACCTTATCGTAAGGCGCAGGAAGGAAATTAAGCACGGGATTGAGCAGGCTTTCGTCGGCTAGAATTACTGCAATGTGGTGGGGCGCAATGCCGCGCTCGTGCCATTGTGCCAAGGTCTTGGCGACGGCTTTGGCTTGACCGGTAAATTTTGTTGCCCCTACGGGCTGTATGGTCTTTGGCAGGTTTCGCCAATCGCTCTGTGCCGGGTCCACCTTTGGGATGTAGTCCCCGAACACCTTTTCGCGTTTTTGATGCAGTCGCAAGAAATGGCCGGCCTCGTGCATGGGCGTGTGGACGTAGTGCGCATCCGTATCCCAAAGGAAGGAAGTGGGACGGCTATTTCTAAGGGTTTTTAGGATGTCCAATTCTGCCGTATTCAACGCGTTTAATCCGGCAACAACCACTTTCTTTACGCCATTTCTCGACAAGAATGCTTCGAGCAATGCTGGTTGTTCCGCTAGCGTGCGCGCTGCCAAACCGCCATAGGCTTCTCCCCGCTCCAGTAGTCCTTTGGTGAAGCGCTCGTAGGTTTGGGGAAGCAGTTGAATGAAATCCGAATAGTTGCGCATCATCTTGGTTTGCTCCTCCGGCTCGAGGTTCCATTCGGCCAATTTTTGCACGTTGTACAAATCCCCCAACACGTGTTCTGGATTCAGTAAATAGCGGTCGATTTCCCCAAAATCCGAGAGCAATGTTTGTCCCCAGCCCATGAATTGGCCCAAATCTTCTTCCTCCTTACCAGGAAACGAAGTGCGGCGGACTTCCCCATAACATTGATGCAAGGCCACCAACAAGGCCATGGGTTCCATGACCAGCAAATTCGCGGCCTGGGCGATGAACTCATCGACGGTTAAAAACAAGGGGAACAGCTCGTACTCCTCCAAATCCTTGCGCAGCTCCTCCTGAATAAAAAGCGCGGCACGACGGTTTGGAAGAAGGACCAATTGTTCGTGCAACGCCTCAGGGGCGCTTTGAACTTCTCCGGCAATTCGAGAGATGAAGGTGGACATGAATTATTGAAAGAGATTGCTCCCTTCAATGTACTCAAAAACCGCTTTAGGAAGGAGGTTTTGCAATGGTTTTCTATCCTTGAAACTTTGGCGAATCATTGAGGCACTGATCTCCATGCGCGGGGCGTCCACCACCGCCACATTAGGGTATTTTTGTGCCTCTTCTATGGTACCTTCATAATCGCCGCCTACACGAGGATAGACTAAGATTCTGTGGTGATCTACGATACTCTCGTAGTTCTGCCATTTGTGCAAGGAGCGCAAGTTGTCCTCGCCCATGATTAAGGTGAAGTTGGCTTCCGGGTGCTTCTCGCGGAGGTAGGCCATCGTTTGGGCCGTGTAATTAGGTTGTGGGAGGCTAAACTCGATGTCGCTGGGTTGCATGTTTAATTGGTCCTCCAAAGCGAGATAGGCCAAATGTAAACGCTCGCGATCCGGCAATAGCGTAGACTTCTGCTTGAAGGGATTGTGGGGAGTAATGACGAAAAGTACTCGGTCAAGTTCACCGTAATTCAGCATGTATTCCGCCAAGACCAAATGCCCTACGTGGATGGGGTTGAAGGTGCCGAAAAACAAGCCGATATTTCCCTTCATATTATGCGGATAAAAATGCTTCCAACAGGGCTTTAGCCTCTGCTTTGGCGCGGTCGAGGTCGTCGTTGATGATGATGTGATCGAAGCCGTCGCGCTGGTCCATTTCCCAGGCGGCCTTTTCGATACGCTGAGCGATTTTTTCGGGGGAATCGGTCCCACGAGCGACTAATCTGCGTTCCAATTCTTCAATACTTGGCGCCTGAATAAACAATGCCAAGGCACGATCGCCGAACTGCTTTTTCAAATTCAACCCGCCGACAACATCAATGTCGAAGGCCACCGCTTGGCCTTGCGACCAGCTTTTATCTACTTCGCGGTTTAAGGTGCCGTAATAAGTCCCTGCATAGACCTCTTCCCATTCCAAGAACTCACCGGCATCGACCTTTTGGCGAAATTCTTCGGCAGTTAAAAAGAAATAATCCACGCCATGCTGCTCCGTTCCTCGAGGGGCTCGAGAGGTGGCGCTGATGCTAAAGCCAAATCCTTCCACGGTCTCCATCAGGTAATGCACCAAGGTGCTTTTTCCGCTGCCAGAGGGTGCGGAGAAGATGACCAATTTTCCTGATGTTGATGCGCTCACTAGAGAGGAAGTTTGTGGCAAATTTAATGGGATGTAGGCGCAATGCGTCGTATTTTAGAAAGGAATTCAACCTAAACCGCCATGAATATCATTGAAACTCGTTCCTTGTCCAAGTTTTATGGAAAGGAACGCGGCATTACGGACGTTACTATTTCTGTCAAACAAGGGGAGATTTTTGGCTTTATCGGCCCCAATGGCGCCGGCAAGTCCACCACTATTCGAACGCTCCTAGGATTGCTCGCTCCGAGCAGTGGAGAGGCGAAGCTCTTCGGCCAAAGCATTCTTGAAAATGGGCACGAGTTGCGCCGTCGCATCGGGTATTTGCCTTCTGAGGTAGATTATTACGCGGAGATGACCTCCCGCGAATTGTTGGAATACCACGCCAACATCTACGGGTTGGAGAAGGCAGGGGAGAAGATCAGAGAATTGGCCCATTATTTTGAGCTTGATCTCGACCGTCCCATCGCGGATTTAAGTTTTGGGAACAAGAAGAAATGTGCCATCATTCAAGCGGTAGTGCACGAACCAGAATTGTTGATATTGGACGAGCCTACCTCAGGACTGGACCCGCTCATGCAGAACAGATTCTTTGAGCTCCTCGAATCCCGTAATGCCACAGGCACGACCATCTTTTTTAGTTCCCACATCTTAAGTGAAATACAACGCCTTTGTGACCGCGCTGCCATCATTCGTGGGGGCGAGATCACGGCCGTAGAGGACATCACTACGTTGCTAGCAAAGCAAATGAAAAAGGTCAGGCTGGTCCTTGAATCTGATACAAAGGTCGAGTTGCCCGAAGGTGCCCAAAACCAAGAATGGTTAGGCAATAAGGTGCTTTTTGATTACGTCGGGCCGACGAAGGACCTGCTCCAATGGCTGGGCCGGCAAGAGGTCGTAGATCTGACTCTAAGCGAACCTGACCTCGAGAGCATTTTCATGAATTACTACCGCAGATAACCCGCTATGAATACAGTATTATTTACCAAAGAGCTCAAGCGAAACAGAAAGAATACGCTCATCTGGACGGCCATAGTTTTAGCGTTCACTTTGTTGATTTTGAGCATCTATCCATCGTTCTCACACATGGGTGAGGATATGGTGAAATTGATGAGCAGCTTGCCGGAAGAATATGCCAAGGCCTTTGGAATGGACGAGGCGACCTGGAGCTCGATCATTGGTTTTTATGCCACGTATTACGGCATATATATCACCTTGTTGATGGGTATTTATACTGCTT
>JAURAE010000018.1 GCA_030829675.1 Schleiferiaceae bacterium | reverse complement strand
CTGAGGAAGCACCAGCTGAAGAAGCAGTTGCTGAGGCAGAAGAAACTACTGAGGAAGCACCGGCTGAAGCAGTGGTTGCTGAAGCAGAGAAAGCTCCTGCAGAAGAAAGCGCAGAGTAATTGTGCAAAAGGAGCAGTGTTTTTCACTCGGTAAAATCACGAAACTCCACGGGTATAAAGGAGGTCTTATTTTACATATAGACTCTTCTACCCCACACTACTTTAAAGATTTGGAATCAGTTCTACTGGACATTGACCAGGAACTGGTTCCATTTTTTTTGAGCCAAAAAGGAAAACTCAACGGCAAGAAATTGCTTATATATCTCGAAGACGTTAGTCCAGAGGATGCCCATAAATATGTTGGGCGCGAGGCATATTTGCCTGAATCCATGCTGCCCGAAGCCGAAGACGATGAGTATTACGATAAAGCAATTATTGGATTTACGGCTTGGGATGGGAAAAGCGAGATCGGTGAAGTAGTTGATGTCGTAGAAAATTCAAGCCAAAACCTCTTCGTCGTTGAAAAAGGAGATCAAGAATTCCTTATTCCGGCGGTAGATGCCTTCATCAAAGGCATAGATTCCAATGAAAAAATCATTTATCTTGAATTGCCCGAAGGTCTGCTTGACCTTTAATTCAAGATGAACGAAAAACCCGCTTACGATCCCAGTTCCCTGCAGCTGATCTATTCAGTGCTGTTAATGGCCCAATTAGTCATTACGGTGGTAGTCATGTATGTAGCGCAAGAGCACGCCAACGTACGCTTCGAATGGGGCTATTGGAATCATATCGCTATTCCTGTGATCGCTGGGGTTTTAGGCTCTTTAGGCAAGACCATTTGGAACAAGGGGATGGTGAAGATTAGTCAAACTCAGGAGATTGAAGATAAACTGCAGGTATTGACGCGTATTCATATTTGGCAATGGGTGATGGTCGAATTGGCCACCATATTGCTCCTGACCTATACCTTGATGGAGTCGAACTTCTTTTACTTCATTTTTGCCTTGGTGAATATCATCTATTTTTTCACCTTGCGTCCTAAGATTTTTAGTTTGACTGGAGGCATATGAATTACCTCAAACCGTTCGAAATGAAAGAATTCACCGTGGCACACGATCAATGCGCGATGCGAGTGAACACTGACGGATGCTTGCTTGGCGCCGTTGCGGGCGAGGAATTCGACTCTAACCAAGTCCAACATGTACTCGATATCGGGACAGGAAGTGGCGTCATTGCGATGCAATTGGCCCAACGCTTTGAAAAAGCCTACGTTGATGCAGTTGAAATCCACGGCCCTAGTGCAAAACAAGCCACGGAAAACTTCAGTAAAAGCCCCTATGCCGGTAGAATGGTCTGCTATCATGAGCCCATTCAAGAATTCGAGCACAATCTACTCTATGATTTAGTCGTGAGCAATCCTCCCTATTTTGAGACAGGACCAACCAAGCTCGATGCAGGTATCGCTGCAGCTAGGCATGCGCTAACGCTTGATTTCAAAAGTTTAGTGATGAACGCGGCGCGATTATTAAAAAATAACGGCCAATTCTGGGTTATCCTCCCGTGTGACCAAAGCGACCGTTTTTTAGACGAAGCCATGGACGAGGGGTTGAACTTGAAAACAATCATTCACGTACATCCAAAAGCCGAACGTGAGGCCAACAGATGTATCTACGGGTTGTGTAAATGTGAGGTAGACGAACCAATTCGCAAAAAGATCACCCTATACGAGGAGGATCACCATTATACCGAAGAGGCACGTGAAGTACTCTCCCCCTTCTACGCTTCGCTTTAGTATCCGCTGTATGGGACTGATTTCTCGTAGAATTGGACCCCGAAATCCGAACTAAGTTCCTCTAAAATAGGTCCATACCATTGTGCGGTCATCGGCAATTGCACCCCTGTACTTTCGATTTTCCCCTCTAAGATCAAGCGTGCCGCAATGGCCAATGGAAGCCCAACCGTGGAAGCCATAGCAGTTTGTGTGGCGCTCTGCCCCTCTACACCCATGGAACTTTCCACCATGAAGCGATCGCCATTCTTTTCCCAGCCAATCTTATGGTACATCACAATCAAATCCTTGTCAGATTCTTCCAACGTCCACACCTGACGGAGAATGTACTCCAAGCACTGCGCCGGTGA
Organism: Schleiferiaceae bacterium; assembly: GCA_030829675.1. Taxonomy (GTDB): domain Bacteria; phylum Bacteroidota; class Bacteroidia; order Flavobacteriales; family Schleiferiaceae; genus UBA10364. The sequence goes on along the minus strand of JAURAE010000018.1, from coordinate 14,786 downwards.
ACCCGATTCAAACGGGAACATCTGAGATGAAAATAACCCTGCCCAAACTAATTTATCCATTAAATCAGAATCCTGTGGGATGCCCAGGTAGTATTTCAGCTTTAGTTCCACACTATCCTGAGGGTTATAGGCGAGGAAGAGATTGGTAAACTCACGGAACGAAAGCAAATGAGTATTGGCGATCTGATAAGAATCATCAGTCATACCTAATTTCACAAAAGAGTCCCACGCACGCGCAAATCCGGGCCTTCGCAAAGTTCCTCGATACAAGGTCTCTACATGCTCCAAACCATAGACTTCGCGGTATTTCAGACTATCACGATTCGCGATCCCTTCAAATTTGCCAAATCCTTCTACATTCATGAATTCGGTTCTGCGGAAGACCATGTGCGGGGGAATGTATTTGTACTTTCCTTCTTGAATGAACTTTACAGCCCCACCCTGCCCGGCCAAAACGACATTGCGAGGGTTCCAAGTAAACTTATATCGCCAAGGGTTGCCTACTTCGGAGGTTGGGCTCAACAAACCACCGGTAAAACTTTCGAAAAGCACCACTTTTCCACCATCGCTTCGAATGGCATCTAGAAGCTTCATGGCGCTCATATGGTCAATACCAGGATCCAGACCACACTCATTTAAGAAAACCAATCCTTCGCGCTGCGCATCATTATTCAATTCGTGCATCTCTGGCGTTGCATAACTGGCCGTCACCATATGTGCACCAAATTTCAAGCACATCTTCGCCACCGGTAAATGCATGTGCGCTGGGACCATGGAAATGACTAATTGGCACCCCTTAATTTCCTCTGTAAGCGCCTGCTCATCCTGAATATCTAGAGCACCAGAGGAAGTATGCGGCACAACCTCACCAAGTCGCTTGGCAGCCAATGCTCCATCTCGATCAACCACCCGAAGCTCCCATTGATGCGATGCGATTCTCCTTTTGAGATAAGGGACCAATTGCTGCGTGCTCAAACCAGCACCGATGAGTAAGATTTTTTGACGCATGAAGCGGAATATTCTAAATTATAGTGTTACGAATTCAACTGTATGTGGAATTACCGTCATAAATATAACACATCTTGGTGCCGTTTAGAATGTAACTTTGAAGTATGAAAAGAATTGCAGCAATTTTTGGCGGCCTCGCCGTTATCCTGGGCGCCTTGAGTGCACATGCACTCCAGGAGGTACTAGCACCACAAGCTTTAGAAAGCTTTAAAACCGCCACAACCTACCAACTTTTTCATGCCATTGCCCTAATCGCCCTGCCTTCTAGTGAGAAATTTATCTGGACAGCAAGGTGTTGGGTAGCGGGAATCCTCCTCTTCTCCTTCAGTATTTACGGTCTCGCCCTTGACGAACTAGTAGGCTTGAACCTCTCATTTCTTGGGCCCATTACACCTCTAGGCGGACTTTCATTAATTCTGGGTTGGGCATTCCTTTGGAATTCTTGGACCAATGACACAAGGGCCTAGGATAATTTTTGATTTCTCGTAGATAATTTTTGACGATTTAAGACCCAATTCTATTCTAAGGTCTCTACATTTGTCATACCTATTACAGAACCAACCACATTATAAAATGACCACCCAGAACCACCTTGAGTTCTTGAACTCATTGGGTATCATACCAAACGTTGTGCACAGCAACTTGCATCCTGATGTATTGGAGCAGCACAGTCTCGACCGCAATATGGCGGTGCGCTCAACCTTTGGTGCCCTAGCTATCCAGACCGGAACATATACCGGAAGAAGTCCTGAAGACCGTTTCATCGTGAAAGATTCCTACACCGAAGATGCACTTTGGTGGGGTCCTATTAACAAGCCATTCTCGACGGAACACTACAACCAACTAAAGCAAGACCTCAGTGCTTATTTAAGCGATAAAGAGGTTTACGTACGTGATGCTTATGCAGGTGCTCACCCCGCATACCGAATGTCATTGAGAGTAGTGAACGAATATCCGTGGTCTAACCAGTTTGCCTACAATATGTTCCTCCGTCCTAGTGAGGATGAACTCCCTCATTTCACACACGAATGGACCATACTCAATGCACCGGAATTCTTAGCTGACCCGGAAAAACACGGGACAAGACAAGCAAACTTCGCCATACTCAACTTCACCGAGAAATTCATTCTCATCGGCGGCACAGGATATACAGGTGAAATCAAAAAAGGAATTTTCAGCGCTCTTAATTTCATACTTCCGTACGAAAAGAATGTCCTTAGCATGCATTGCTCTGCCAATGTTGGTGTAGAGGGTGATACTGCAATTTTCTTTGGATTAAGCGGTACTGGAAAGACTACCTTAAGCGCTGATCCACAACGCAAGCTCATCGGCGATGATGAACATGGATGGTGTGCGGATAATACTATCTTCAATTTCGAAGGAGGATGTTATGCCAAAGTCATTGATCTTTCTGAAGAGAAAGAACCGGATATCTATCACGCGATTAAACCTCATGCCATTCTTGAGAACGTCATTATGGACGAAAATGGCCAGGTAGATTTCTCTAACACGAGTATCACACAAAACACCCGCGTAAGTTATCCTATTGACCATATCAATAATATTCAACCCGGAAGTCTCGCGAATAATCCGAAAAATATCTTCTTTCTAACTGCGGATGCCTACGGTGTTTTACCTCCTATTTCTAAGTTGGATGCCAACCAAGCGGCGTACCATTTTATTTCAGGATATACCGCAAAAGTTGCAGGGACTGAAGAAGGGGTCAACGAGCCAAAAGCGGTATTCAGCGCTTGTTTTGGTGCCCCATTCATGCCATTACACCCAACCTATTATGCCACTATGCTTTCAGAAAAAATGGAGGCTGCAGGAGTCAACGTTTGGCTCATCAATACTGGATGGGTTGGCGGTGCTTACGGCATAGGTGATAGAATTAAGCTGTCCTACACGAGGGCCATGATTAGTGCTGCCCTTAATGGTGATTTGGACCAATTATCTTATCACGAGCATCCTATTTTCGGATTGATGATGCCAGAATCTTGCCCAAATGTACCCACTGAATTATTGAATCCTAAAAACACTTGGACCGACAAAGAGGCCTATGATCAACAGGCCCTCGTACTGGCTAAGAAATTTGAACAAAACTTTAAAGCATTTGAAGATCAGGCCTCGCCTGAAATTCTTAAAGGAGCCCCTAGCCTCTATGTATCGGCTGAATAGCCAGACGTAGATGTGTTGTGTTCGAGCCCGCGTTAAAAAACGCGGGCTTTCTTTTTCCACAAACTATGGTTAGTAACTCGCAAGGGAAATTGATTTTACCGCTTCCTTCCAAATTTTGCATTGGGTAATTTGAAGCAAATAACTCTGTTATGCCTGCCAAGAAAGCAACCACTCGTAAGAGCAAGCCCCGCAAAATCTTTGTTTTAGACACATCTGTCATTCTTTTCGACCATAATTCCATCAACTGTTTTGAAGAACACGACGTCGTTCTACCCATCTCAGTACTAGAAGAATTGGACGAGTTTAAAAAAGGACACGATTCAAAAAATTATGAGGCTCGTGAGTTCATTCGAAATCTAGATCGAATTACAGAGGGCAAGGATTTCACCAATTGGATTCCTCTCGAAGGAGAAAATAAAGGTTCTATTAAAGTCATCATGGACACCTCTCGCAAGGGCGTCGATGCCGAAAAAGTCCTCGGCAGGAAAATGGACCACCGCATTATTAATGCCGCATTAAATATAGCAGATGAGGAACCTGGGCGTCCTACCATTCTTATTACTAAAGACATCAACCTCAGATTAAAGGCAAAAGCCTTGGAGCTAGAAAGTCAGGATTACCAAACCGGTAAGATTAAAGACGTCGACTCACTCTTCAAAGGCAAAGAAACCATTGAAAATTTCAATGCCATTACCTTATCAAATCTGTATGAGCACAAGGCATTGGAAATAGATAATGTGATTGAGGAAAACCCGGAATTCTCTCCCATCCCAAATTGTTTCTACATTCTTAAATCAGAAACAAGTAGTGGGTTGGCTTACTACAACGCTCACAATAAAACATTGGATCATGTTGAGAAGCGTAGCGTATATGGAATAAAACCTCGCAATGCAGAGCAAGCTTTTGCCCTGCACGCCATATTAAATCCAGATATTAAGCTGGTGAGTTTGACCGGTGTAGCGGGAACGGGTAAAACCCTTATCGCACTGGCTGCTTCATTAGAACAGCGAAGAGATTTTAAACAAATCTATTTAGCTCGACCTATTGTACCATTGTCCAACAGGGACCTGGGGTATTTACCTGGTGATGCAAAAGAGAAAATTAACCCATACATGCAACCGCTGTGGGACAATCTTAAGTTTATCAAGAATAACTTCTCTGATCGCGACAAGGAATACAAACAATTAGAGGAAATGGTGGAAAAAGAGAAAATAGTCATTACCCCGTTGGCATACATCAGGGGGCGATCATTGGCTAATATCATTTTCATTGTAGATGAAAGCCAAAACCTTACACCACATGAAGTAAAAACCATAATTACCCGCGCCGGTGAAGGCGCTAAATTCATTTTCACGGGCGATGTACGCCAAATAGATACACCCTATCTCGATGAGCAATCCAATGGGCTAAGCTACCTCGTGGATAAAGTCAAAGGGCATGATATGTATGCACATATCACCTTAGAAAAGGGCGAACGATCCGCCCTCGCGAATTTGGCAAACGATTTGCTATAAAACCAATAAACCAAAGCTACCATGGGACGTACAATTTTATATACTGCCGTATCCTTAGACGGATACATAGCCGACATCAATGGGAAAATTGATTTCCTTGATCATCCACGCTTCGATTTACCTGATGAAGATTATGGATATGAAGCATTTATGGAGGGGATTGACACCATTGTCATGGGATACAATACCTATGCTCAGATTCTTCAGTTTGAAGGCGGTTATCCCTATAAGGGCAAGCATAGCATTGTCTTAAGCCGTGATGCCAATATTCCATTGGCTGATGAAAATGTAGAAGTATTCACTGACGGCTCAGTAGCTCTTTTAAAAGCACTAAAAGAACAAGGAAAACGCATATGGATTGTTGGAGGCGGTGCCACCAATGCCAGGTTTCACGAAGCAGATCTCATAGACGAGCTGATCCTAACCTATATTCCTGCAATGCTGGGAAATGGCATTCCACTATTTCGAGAAAATGAAGGACAATCAGAATGGAAAACCGAAAGTGTTCGATCTTATCCAAACGGCCTTGTTCAGCTCCATTTGGTGAGAAGCTGATCTAATTTCTCTTGAAGTTCGTCAGGAGTACCTGAATTATCCAAGACCTGGTGCGCTAAGCGTAATCTTTGCTCGTCCGAGATTTGATTCCTCATTCGAGCCTCAACATCTTCCCTAGTCCAATTTGAGTTGCGGCCTAGCACTCGGGAAATTCGTAATTCCGCTTCGGCATGGACTACCACTATTGTTTGACAACTTTGGTCATCAATCTCCAAGGCAAGCGGGCTTTCTTTGAAGAGCAAGCGGCTCGTTTGATCTTTACTCCACTGCACAAAATCTTCGTGTACTCGCGGATGTACGATGGACTCAAGGGAATGTTTAAGATTCGAATCATTGAAAATGCGCCTTGCTAATTCAGTACGATTCAAGACCTCACGGTCCGTGTATATAGTTGTGCCAAAAACAGTAATGAGTTGTTCTCTAAGTTGGTAATCACCTTCCATTAGTGCCTTGGCTCGTATATCACTGTAGTAGACCGGATATCCACGTTCTTCTAAATACCTACAAACCGTGCTCTTACCAGAGCCTATACCGCCTGTAATACAGATTACCTGGCTCATGGCTGTACATATTTAGGTTCGTAATTTAAAACCTCTACTCCCGTTGCAAGAGATCTGATATCAACCCTTAGCCTTTGATCCTCCATTCGCCATTCTAGGTCTACATACGATTCTGGCGAATTCACCAAGGTACTCATAGGGCCACTCAACCAAAGGATAATAGGATAATCCTGGTTTTGATAACGGAGGTTTACGGGCTGTTGTACCTCCGTCCAAGCATCGGCACTAGCGGAGATATTTAACCAATTCACATTTGCGGAAATGTACCTCGGAAGCTTATCTAAAGGCAATTCTTTTTGATCCAAACCATCCCAAACAAAGGAAGGGGCAGTTATGGATGGTTGAAAATCTACCAACAAGGCCTCGGGGCCCATACATTCAATACTATCCGGCTCCAGCGTTGGGCGCTGTATCCAGCGGTGACTTTCTGGAATGGAAATATTTTCTGGAGATAGCAAAGCAACAGGCAAGGTTTTACTGACCAGCGCACTAGATGGAAAAATGAGGGAATCACCAGACCAATTGAATCTGTATTCCCGCCCGTATTCCTGCTGAAGAATCGTCTGGATATCGACATTGAGTAAGAATGCACTCAACTTTGAAGTCCTTAGAAAATCATCAGAATTAAATGTAATCAACCGCTGATTAAACCTATCCATAAATAAGGCATCCAAACCACTTGCTTCGATGAGGATATTTAATTCCTGAGTGCTATCCTCAAGCCACAATTCATCTACGGCGCGGCCCACGGCAATCAACTCCACATTGATTTGACGGGTCACCTCAGTGTTGGAAATGCGCATTGTAAGCCATACCGCAAAGGCAAAGCCGATGAAGAGCAATGCTTCTAAACCTTTATTTGAGAAGATTTTCGACATAAAAAAACCGGCGTGTGCCGGTTTCTAAGTTACAATGTTACTTGTTGTATTGGGCACTGAGCTCTTTACTCACCGCGCTTTTTTCGATTTTGAGGCGAGTGTTTTCACTTTCGATAATCAAATAGGTGTCCCCTACTTCTAAAATTTTGGCATGAATACCTGAAGTGGTAACAATGCGGGCGCCTTTCTTTACTTCCTGACGGAACTTGTTTTCTTCCTTTTGCTTCTTCATCTGAGGACGGAAGAAAAACAAATACATCACCACAAGGATAAGTACGAAAGGGAGCAGGCTCATGGCCCCGCCGGGAGAGGTTTGCTGTAAAAATAACGTTGTCATTATTGATCTTTTGAGATTACGGTTGACGTGATGTTCAACACTTTGGATTGAGGAACGGCGTTGGTGGTCAACGTTACACGTTTGTCTTGACGACCTGCACGACCAGTAGAATTAAAACTTACTTTGATTTGGCCCTTCTGACCAGGTGCAATAGGTTGACGCGGCCAATCTGGCACAGTACAGCCACAGGAACCTTGAGCGTTAGAGATAATAAGTGGACCTTCACCTTCATTGGTAAAAGTGAACGTATGTTCTACCACTTCTCCTTCTTGCACTTCACCGAAATCATGGAATTCTTCCGCGAAAGCAATGGTTGGCAAAGCGTCCATCATGGCTTCTGTGCCCGAAGCTGAATTATCAGTTGATTTGATACGATCCGTTGCGCTGCTACAAGATGCGAGTGTGATAGCGACTAAAGAGGCAATAAAAAATGTGCGTTTCATAATTATGGTTGCAATTATTGAATCATTCCGCGACCCACCTTATTGATGAGGCCGTCTTCCTGCAAATTAGTAACGATTTTGTCAAGAATACCATTGATAAAGGCAGAACTTTTTGGAGTACTGTATTGCTTACTCAAATCCAGGTATTCGTTTAGGGATACTTTGATAGGTATCTCCTCAAATCCACGCCATTCCGCAATGCACAACTTCATTAACATAATGTCCATCTTTGCAATGCGATCACTTTCCCAGTTTCGACTCTTGCCTTCGATTCGAGACTGACTATCACTGTTAAATTCAAAATACTTTCGAGCCAATAATGCCCCGAATGCTGCATCGGAATCATCTTTATATAAAGAAGGAATGATGAGTTGTTCTGCATTCTCTTTCCAGCTTGCGATTACTTTACCTGTCATCATTTGCGCGGCATCCAAGTCGTCACTCCAAGCAGCTTGCTCATCTTCATAGATATCATGCAGGAATTCATTTTCAGCGATATATAGTTGATACACCTCGCGAATAAAGCGTTTTTCTTGTGTGAAATCCGTTGAACGTTGCACGAAGTTTGTGTAAGCCTCACTCGCAAACAGGCTGTCCCATTGCTTCCGGAAATGCTGATCATAATCTGCCCAACGAGCATGAGATCCTTCCACTAAGGTATTCAAGGCAGCGCTTTCTTTACACAATGTCCAAAACTTGAGCTGGGTAAACTTTGAAATACGATCCATCAACGCATGATCTGGCTGATGGCGCTCTGATACTCTGATGTATTGACGCTCCGCTTCTTCATGCAATCTCAAAAATGCACTGATGTCCCAAGCAAAAAGACGATGAACCTCATTCAGACTCTTATTAAGGTTCTTCAACAATAAGGCAGCATCCATGCTCTCGTCTGTACTTTGGGCAAAAAGGTGGTGCAGCACCTTGATACGAATGTGGCGTCTAGTAATCATTAAAATATATAAATGCAGGTATGCGGGTTCAGAATGAACGACTTCATCAAAGAGGTGTTATTTTTGTGGCTCCGCATGTAAAGGACTGTTTTCACTGCGGCAAATATACACCCTCACGTAGGCAACTCGCACCATGCAGGCATTAAAAAAACTCAATCCTTATTTCACAAAACATAAATGGTTATTGATCGCCGGTGCGTTTTTCGTAATCATCTCTGTTATTTTCAAGCTCTTTCCTGCGCTCTTCATACGCAACAGCTTTGATGCAATCGCAGTGATTATTGAGAATTATCGCAACGGCGTGGCACAGGAAGGGAATGTAAGCGGAGAATTAGTCCGTTATGGTTTGTATATCATTGGCGCGGCCATTTTACAAGGAATATTCATGTATTTCATGCGCCAAACTATCGTGGTCATGTCTCGTCACATTGAATTCGATTTAAAAAACACAGTCTTTGCGCATTACCAACGCCTGACTCAACGATTTTACAAGAACAACAGCACGGGGGATTTGATGAATAGAATTTCCGAAGATGTGAGTAAGGTTCGCATGTACGTGGGACCCGCAATTATGTACGCGCTTAATACCGGATTCACCATCATTTTGGTCATTAGCATCATGATTTCAGTAAGTCCTAAACTGACATTATTGACCTTAATTCCCCTTCCGTTCCTCGCGTTTTTGGTGTACCGAGTAGCCAATTTGATTCACACGCGTTCCCGCAACGTGCAAGAGCAATTAAGCGAACTTAGCACCTTCGCTCAAGAATCATTTTCCGGAGCCCGTGTCATTAAAGCCTACCACAAAAGCCCTTGGTTCAGTTCTAATTTTAAAAATCAAGCCATAGAATACCGCAGTGTGAATGAGCGATTATTTCGAGTAAACGCCACCTTCCAACCTTTGATGATTCTAATGGTAGGTATCAGTACGCTAATCACCATCTATGTGGGAGGTAGATTATATTTTGCAGGCCAAGTAAGCGCCGGAAATATTACGGAATTCATCTATTACGTAAACTTATTGACTTGGCCCATTGCCTCAATAGGATGGGTAACTTCACTAGTTCAAAGCGCCGACGCATCGATGCAACGGTTGGATGAGTTCTTGAAAGAACAACCCGAATTCTCCAACGGAACACACAAGCCTTCTTCGTTCGAAGGCCGAATTGAATTCAAGAATGTGTCCTTCACCTACCCTAATAGCGGTATTACAGCGCTAAAGGACGTTTCCTTTACCATTGAACCGGGCAATAGTCTTGGTGTGCTCGGAAAGACTGGAGCCGGTAAGAGTACCATTGCTTCCCTCATGGTGCGCCAATACGATCCCACCGAAGGTGCTATTTTAGTGGACGGTGTGGATATTAAAGATTGGGACCTTCCTACCCTTAAATCTTACTTAGGATGGGTGCCACAAGAAGCCTTTCTCTTTAGCGATACCATCGCGAATAACATCGCCTTCGGAATGGATGCCATGGAAATGGATGAAGTAAAAAGTGCAGCAAAGGCTGCCGGTGTGCATGAAAACATCATGGGCTTTGATAAGCAATACCAAACCAAGGTAGGCGAACGCGGTATTACTTTAAGCGGTGGACAAAAGCAGCGTGTAAGCATTGCACGTGCCTTGATCAAATCTCCCAAAGTCATTGTCCTTGACGACTGTTTGAGTGCTGTTGATACCGAAACTGAAGAGCAGATTCTATCAAATCTTAGAAAGGCTACCGAAAACCTTAGCGGCATTATCATTGCCCACCGCGTGAGTAGTGTGAAGCATTGCCAGCAGATTATTTGTTTGGATCAAGGCGCCATCATTGAACGAGGTACTCCAGCTGAATTAGAATCTGCAGATGGGCATTTTTCAGAACTCATTAAAATGCAATTAGAAGGACAATTCGAGGTTTCCTAACTACAGTGTTCATTACTTTTTTAGCATTTCGATAAGCAATGGTTTACTTTTGAGTTTACCATTTCTGAAAGCACATCTTTATGTCACAAATAATCGCAATTGCCAATCAAAAAGGCGGCGTTGGAAAAACCACCACCGCGGTAAACTTGAGTGCAGCCCTCGGGGCGCTTGAAAAACGAGTTTTACTAGTGGATGCAGATCCACAGGCAAATGCTACTAGTGGATTGGGCATTCAACCTGATCAGGCGCTTCAAGGTACCTACGAGTTGATTGAAGGCGCGAAGCCTGCGGCAGAATTGGTCCTAAAAACCGATGCTCCAAACGTGAGCATTATTCCAGCACATCTAGATTTGGTGGCCGTGGAACTCGAAATTATTGACCAACCCAAACGCGAGTATTTCCTGAAGAAAGCCTTGGAATCTGTGGCCAATGATTACGATTACATCATCATCGATTGTGCCCCTTCCCTTGGTCTTATTACCCTAAACGCCTTGACGGCAGCAAACTCCATTTTGGTGCCTATTCAATGTGAATATTATGCCCTAGAAGGATTAGGTAAGCTGCTAAATACCATCAAAAAGGTACAAGAACTACACAATGAAGACCTCAGTATTGAAGGGCTTCTACTGACCATGTTTGATAGCAGATTGCGCTTGTCTAACCAGGTTTCTGATGAAGTGCGTAACCACTTCGAAGGATTGGTCTTTGAAACGGTCATACATCGGAACGTAAAACTGAGCGAGGCACCTAGTTACGGGGAGAACATCTTGAAGTACGATGCCGGCAGTAAGGGCGCTGAGAATTACCTTACTTTAGCACAAGAGATACTGGCAAAAAGCGCATAAGCATGGCAAAACGAGCAATGGGAAAAGGCCTATCGGCCATTTTGGGAGAAGAAATCGCGAAAGTGAATAAAGTCACCGATGCGGGTGCTGAGAAGCTCGTAGGTCAGGTGGCTATGATTTCATTGGATGCCATCACGACCAATCCTTTCCAACCTCGATCAAACTTTGATAATGATGCCTTGGTAGAATTGGCCCAGAGCATCAGTGAACTCGGTATCATTCAGCCCATTACCGTTCGTAAGAATGGCATGAAGTTCGAATTGATTTCGGGAGAACGTCGCTTTCGTGCGTCGCAAATAGCTGGTTTAGAAGAGATTCCCGCCTACGTTCGTCTTGCGGACGATCGCAACATGTTGGAGCTGGCCATTGTAGAAAATCTTCAACGTGAGGATTTAGATCCTATCGAAATGGCCTATTCCTGCAAACGAATGATGGATGAACTAGGCTTAACCCAAGAAGAGGTGGCGAAGCGATTGGGAAAAGGACGCTCTACAGTGACCAATTTTCTACGCTTGCTCAAGCTTCCAGCCATCATTCAGGCTGAATTGCGCGACATCAACCGCAACGAAAGTCTCGATGAGAATAGCGACGGCATTACTTCAGTAGTATTCAGCATGGGACATGCCAGAGCCTTATTAAACTTGCCCTCTGAAGAAACACAGATCGACCTCTACAAGAAGATTCTCAAAGGAGGATTGAGTGTGCGACAAACGGAGGCACTAGCTGCTGCCATTAAGAAGCCAAAGGAGAAAGCACCGGAAGCTCCAGTGCAGCCAGGCATGAAGGAATTGGGAAAGGAATTGGGTCAATACTTCCAAACTAAGGTGAACATTCAAGTGAAACCTAGCGGTAAGGGACGTATTCAAATAGACTTTGATTCTGACGACGATCTACAGCGCATCATCTCGAAATTCAACTCATGAGATGTGTATTGAGTGTAATGGTGTTGTTTGCGTGCCTTTCTGTAAAGGCCCAACACAGTGATTCCACTCATACCGCAGATGAATTACACAATATCAAACTGGCCACCACCCTTTCGCTCATTCCGGGTGGAGGACAGATTTACAATGGAAAATATTGGAAAGCCCCAGTATTCTGGGCAGGCATAGGCGGAACCACGTATTATTATGGCCAACTCAATACACAATTCAAATCCTACGAAAGTGTATTGCAGTTTATCATTGATAACCCGAGCTATACCACAAGAGCAGAGTTAGAAAGTGCCGCTCCTGAAATTTTCACCGCCATACCCTCCCCCTTTTATCAAACATCCGTGAACGGTGTCGCTCAAGAAGCAATGGGTTATATGGAGCAATTACGCACCCAAAGAGAGTATACCTTATTCGGGATTTTAGGCATCTATTTATTGGGGATTTTAGATGCAAATATTGATGCTCACCTCCACGATTTTGATGTGAGTGATGATTTAAGCATCAGCCCTCAATTCACTCAAAAACAATATTTTGCAGGTAGCGAGAGCACCATCCAAGCTCCTGGCCTGTCTTTAACCCTTTCACTGCCATGAACATTGCCATCATAGGATATGGACGCATGGGTAAAACCATCGAACGAATCGCCCAATCTCGGGGCCATCACATCGTACACATTCACGACGGCGGTACCATGGATCTGGAGGCATTGAATGCGGCCGATGTGGCCATAGAGTTTACCCAGCCAGAAGCGGCTGCAGAAAATATTGCTGCCCTCTTGACGCTTGGAATTCCGGTGGTCAGTGGAACCACCGGTTGGCTAGAGCACAAAGCTTCCATGGATGCACTGGCAGAGCAACATGAGGTAGGATTCTTATATGCGTCCAATTTTTCTCTCGGCGTGAACTTGTTTTTTGTGATGAACGAGAAATTGGCCACCATGATGCACGCCTACCCTGAATTCAAACCACGCATTCATGAAATCCACCACACGGGTAAAAAAGATGCACCTTCCGGCACAGCCATTACCGCTGCAGAAGGTGTACTACAAGCCTATAAAGAGCTAAACGGCTGGACTATGGATGAGGATGATCAAGCTTTGCGCATTACGGCAGATCGGATTGACCCTTACTTTGGAACACACGAAGTACATTACACCAGCGACATAGATACCATCACGTTCACCCACGAGGCAAAGAGCCGCGATGGATTTGCCTTGGGGGCGGTCATGGCCGCTGAATGGCTTCCTGGCAAGGCGGGAAGCTTTGGCATGCGCGATGTTCTGAACCTCTAAGCTTTTCACAATACCCTAACAACCTATTCCTCTTAAAAGAAATAGATTCGCCCTATGGAATTTATCATATTCACCTTAGTACAAGCAGTGTGGTTCGGAGCCATCTCTTGGAAGTTCTACGTTGCCGCCGACCGCAAAGCTTGGGAGGCATTTATCCCTGTCTATAATGCGTACGTACTCGTAAAAATTGCCGAACGACCTGTGTATTGGGTACTGCTATACTGTATTCCAGTGGTGGGCGTGGTGATGGGTATTATCATGATCTACGAACTGCTGCACGTGTTTAAATTCCGTAAGACTTGGCAAACGGCTGCGGTGATGGCCTCTTTTGGGTTGTATCTAGGTTATTTGAATTACAAGGAAAGCTTGAAATATTGGGGCCGCGATGATGCCTACATCAAGAAGAACCTAGGCGAAGGGGTAAATAGTATTTTCTTCGCGGTAGTAGTGGCGACGGTTATTCGCTCCACCACGTTTGAAGCGTATACCATTCCTACAAGCTCAATGGAAAAGAGTTTAATGGTGGGAGATTTCTTGTTTGTGTCGAAGATGCATTACGGAGTTCGCGTACCTATGACGCCTATTAGTTTGCCGTTGGTGCACAACAAGGTGCCTTTTGCGGGGGTTCCCTCCTATCTGAATTGGCCACAGATTCCTTACCTCAGACTTCCTGCCCTTTCCCCTATTAAATCTGGCGACCCGGTGGTATTCAACTATCCGATGGACAATATGCCCGTGGATAAGAAGGAAAACTACGTGAAGCGCTGTATCGGAACCCCAGGCGATAGCTTGGTAATTGTGGACCGTACTGTACTGGTCAACGGCAATGCCTTCAGATTTCCAGACCGCAGTTATCCGCAATACCTGTATTATGTGAAGACGGACGGTCGTGGATTCTCGAAGAGTTGGTTGAAAGAACGATTGGACATCAACTACCTCACGAATGAGGAAATGCGTCAATATCCTACTGATCAGGATGTGTATCAACGCACTCAGGACGAATACATCATGTTCCTACAGTCAAGACATGTGGAGGCTATTTCCGCGCTCGAAAATGTAAAAAAGGTATGGCCTATTGTCGCACAGCGCCCCGGTACACCTCTTGACTCAACGCTTCCGCAAGGGTTGATCGATATACAGATGGGACAAGCGGAGGAGATTCTCTTCCCTAATCCAGATACGGGGCATGGAGAGCGTCCGTACAACGATACTTGGGACAATTTTGGGCCTATTTATGTACCGAAAGCGGGCCAAACCGTCGAGCTCACACCGAAGAACTTGAACAGTTATAGACGTATTATCAGTGAGTATGAAGGCCATGATTTAAAGATCAAGAAAGACGGTGAAGTGCTTATTGACGGTGTAGCGGCAACGTCTTATACGTTTGAA
>JAURAE010000183.1 GCA_030829675.1 Schleiferiaceae bacterium | reverse complement strand
TACGCCCTTAAGTCAATATGGAAACCCTAAACCACGAGTATTTAGACTAGTTGAAGATGAAGCTTTAATAAATAGGTTGGGCTTTAATAATCATGGAGCCAATGATGTGAAGTTAAGAATTCAAAATAATCCCAAAATAGGATTACTTGGAATTAATATTGGACCTAACAAAGATACTCAAAATAGATTAGAGGATTATTTAATTGGTATAAGAACTTTTCATGAGTTAGCAGATTATATAACAATTAACATCTCTTCTCCTAACACTGAAAATTTGAGAAACTTTCATGATGAAACAAAATTAGAGGAATTATTAACAGAAATTGAAAATGAAAAAAAAAAATTAAAATCCAAGATACCAATTGTGGTAAAAATTGCCCCAGATATTAAAGATAATGAAATAGAAAAAATTTCAAATGTTTTGTTGGCTAAAAATATTGAAGCTGCAATTATTTCAAATACTTCAAACGATACTAGAGAGAGATTAAAAGATATTCAAAAACAT
>JAURAE010000182.1 GCA_030829675.1 Schleiferiaceae bacterium | reverse complement strand
AAAAAATTAAAAAATACATTCCTTTATCTAAAAGACAAGATAAACCAGATTCAGCTTTATGGCTAATCAAACATCATTCATTACTAAAAGATTCTCAAATAGCAAAACTAGTTGGAATAACCAAAGCTTCTGTTACTGCAATTAAAAATAAAAGTTATTGGAATTATAATAATTTAAATCCAAAAGACCCTGTTGCATTGAACTTATTTACCCAAAAAGATCTAGTTGAAGCTATTGAAAAAGCTGAAAGAAGAATTAAAAGAGAAAAAAAAGAAAAAGAAAAAGAAAAAAACTAAAGGTTTTGATTTCGGTAAAGGCGTTTATTAAAAATGAAACTGTTTGAATTACAAGATAGACCTGAGCAAGAGAAGAATTTCGATAGAAATACTATGCCTCAGATCAGAAAAGGTAATTTACAAAACTCTCCTTTTAAATTTAGAAAAGGTAAAATTAGTCTAAACAAATTAAAGCCAGTACAAAGTCAACGAGTAAAAGGCTATCATGAT
>JAURAE010000181.1 GCA_030829675.1 Schleiferiaceae bacterium | reverse complement strand
ATTAGCGCTTTTAAGCGCAATTGGCCTTAACGGGCAGTCAAAATACAACACCACTACTTTAGAGGTAGACGGTCTTTGCGGTATGTGCGAAGAGCGCATCGAAAACGCAGCCTACATTCAAGGCGTAAAAAAAGCCGACTGGAGTCAAGAAACGCACCTTTTGGAACTGATATACAACAGTTCTAAAGTAGACGAAGCAGCCATAATTGCCGCTATCAACGAAGTAGGACACGACGTAAAAAATCATCCTGCGACAGACGAGCAATATGCGAACATCCACGGCTGCTGTCGTTTTAGAGATCCAGACCAAAGAGCGAAGCACGGCTTAGGCGATCCATTGTGTAAGCCGGGTGAAACCCATGAAGAGCACCATGCTCATGGTGGGAAACACGACCATTAAATGACTTCGCATAAAAAATACCTAGGCTTAGCACTTCTGCTGGCCTTCTCGGCTTTTGCTCAGGTTGACACATCGAGCATTCAGATGTTCGAAACACTGGATGAAGTCGAAATAGA
>JAURAE010000180.1 GCA_030829675.1 Schleiferiaceae bacterium | reverse complement strand
GTAACCGAGAAAATACTTTTCCCCTAAACCCATATCGGAGTGGTTTTTATATCGGGGTTGGTTTTTCTCCCTAAGGAAAATTATTTGGTTCGATTCCATCAGGGGGAGCAATATATAATGATAAAACCGTTATACTGTTATAGTGTAGCGGTTTTTTCTTTTTCTAAAGACCTGAGAATGGTTTTCTCTCAGAATATTTTCAAGAATGAGGAATTGTTAATATTACTCTTACTTTTGTGCTATGATTGAGATATCTACAATAATTGAACTTATGACATTTGGATCTTCAACAATGTTTGGAATCCTCTTTATATCTAATCGTTTCAACAATAGAAAAGGCAACCCGTTTTTAGGTCTATTTTTAATTTCCCTTGGTTATTTTTCATTACAAGGGATACTATATGACTTCTATGAAAAAGAGGTGTTTCGATTAGAGGTTTCTTTATTCTTTCTTGTTTTACTTTTCTTTTATCTAAATAAAACTATTGGTCATACTGTAAAAAACTGGCATTATTTGTT
>JAURAE010000017.1 GCA_030829675.1 Schleiferiaceae bacterium | reverse complement strand
AGCAGATTTACTCTTTTGTTTGATCTGTTTGCGACCTTTTCTTACAAGCTGTTGAATCGTTGGCATACGTACCTTTTGATTTCTAGTTTAATCCAATAATCAGTTACCCCATTTTTTGGGGACTGCAAATGTAGGGGAAATATTCGCACATACAAGCGGTGTCAAGGGAAAATAATTGGCTCGTTCTGAATTAATTAAGTGGGCTCTTTAATTCAAGTTGGAAATCTTCTGAAATCTCAAGTTGGAATTGGTCCCAAAAAATCCATCGATACCCTTAACTTTGGCATCTTGTCGAACGGAAATCTATCCCCTCATTGGCTCAGTTTCTCAACCAATTAAATGATGCGCAGCGCAAAGCTGTGGAACACACTAGCGGACCAGTTATGGTCATTGCTGGCGCGGGTTCCGGAAAAACACGTGTGCTGACTTATCGCATTGCATATTTACTGAGTAAAGGAGTTGATGCGTTCAATATCTTGTCGTTGACCTTTACCAACAAGGCGGCACGCGAGATGAAAGAAAGAATCGGAAAAATCGTAGGTGATTCCGAATCGAAGAATCTTTGGATGGGAACCTTTCACAGTGTATTCGCTAGAATACTGCGGATAGAGGCCGAAAGACTTGGCTATCCCACCAACTTCACCATATACGATGCTGATGATAGTAAGAAGGTGATTTCCAATATTATTAAGGAGAAAAACCTCGACAAGGACATTTACAAAGCCAAGACAGTTTCGTCGAGAATTAGTTCGTTAAAGAACAACCTCATTACCCCGAAGGCATATTTTCAAAACGGAGAATTACAAGCCCAGGACAGCGCGGCAAAGCTGCCCATGTTTGGAGAAATTTACCAGGCCTATACGGAACGTTGTTTTCGTGCGGGAGCTATGGACTTTGACGATTTATTGCTGAAGACTAACGAGTTGTTGTATCGATTTCCAGAGGTTTTGGCAAAGTACCAAGAACGCTTTCAGTACATATTGGTAGACGAGTACCAGGATACAAACCATAGTCAATACCTGATCGTTAAAGCCTTGGCTGCGAAATATGAGAATATATGCATTGTAGGTGATGATGCGCAATCCATCTATGCCTTCCGAGGCGCCAACATTAGAAATATTCTAAACTTCCAAAAGGACTACCCAGATACGAGGTTATTCAAATTGGAACAAAATTACCGTTCCACGAAAACCATTGTAGAGGCGGCCAATAGTATTATCGCTAAGAATAAAGACCAAATTGAAAAAAACGTTTGGACGGACAACGGCAACGGTGAAAAGATTGTGGTACATAAGAGTGTTTCAGATTCAGACGAAGGAAATTATGTAGCGACAAATATTTGGCAAACAGCCATGAATGAAGGCGCATCTCATGATGATTTTTGTATTTTATATAGGACTAATGCTCAAAGCCGCTCTTTTGAAGATGCCTTGCGCAAGAAAAATATACCCTACAAGATTTACGGTGGGCTGAGTTTTTACCAGCGCAAGGAAATTAAAGATGTACTTGCCTACTTAAGATTGGTCATTAATCCCAATGATGAAGAGGCGTTCCGCAGGGTGGTGAATTATCCTGTTCGAGGAATAGGCGCGACCACCTTAGCGAAGCTTACCCTTGCTGCAGAACAACAAAAATGGTCCCTTTGGTATACTTGTGAGAAACTGAACACCATCCCAAGTGGAATAGGAACTGCAGCGGTGAAGAAGCTGGTCGATTTCACGACACTGATCAATAGTTTCGCTGTTTTAGCCAAAGAATATGACGCTTTTGATATGGTAGCACACGTTGCCAAAAGTGTAGGACTTATTAAGGTTTTAGGTGAAGATAAAACGCCGGAGGGGGTGACCAGATATGAGAATGTCCAAGAATTGCTGAACGGAATAAAAGACTTTTCGGAGCAGCAAAAAGAATTGGACGGTGGAGATCCTTCGTTGGCCGGATTTATGGCCGATGTTGCCTTATTGACCGATAGAGATAATGAAGTAGACGATGGACAGCCGAAGGTGAGCATGATGACCATTCACTTGGCCAAGGGATTGGAATATCCTTTTGTGTACATCGTTGGGATGGAGGAGAATTTGTTCCCGAGTATGTTGAGTGTCGGGAGTCGCAGCGAGCTTGAAGAAGAACGCCGACTGTTTTATGTGGCATTAACACGTGCTGAAAAGAGAGCGCACTTAACCTATGCGCACACCAGGTACCGGTGGGGCAAGTTGATTGATTGTGAGCCTTCGAGATTTGTAGACGAGATAGACGAGAAGTTCTTGGACATTAAAATTCCAGAATTTTCGCCAACGAGCTTTAGCTCACCTGCGCTCGACCAAGCCTTTGGCGGTGCTTTTGGCGGCGGCAATAGTTCGACGGTATATCGCGGAAAAAATAAAGATTGGGGCAAGAAAAGCGGGGCAAAATCGGACCCACCTACAACACCTACTACTCCTACTCTTCGTGGAAAAATTTTAAAGCCTGTGCAGCGCGCTGGGGCGAGTTACGAGGCCAGTGGAGATCATTTGAGCCCAGAACAATTGAGCGAAGGAATGCGTGTGGTGCATGGAAGATTTGGATTAGGTACAGTGAAAGCACTTGAAGGAGAGGGGGCAGATGCAAAGGCGATTATCACCTTTGATAATGCCGGAGAAAAAAGATTGTTGCTAAAATTCGCCAAGGTTAAGGCGGTATAAGCCAAGAAATTAGTTATTTGAGGGTATGGAATATAATACAGAACGGACTACTTTGAAGATCCCAGAATATGGCCGCAATGTCCAACGTATGGTGGACTATTGCCTAACTATTGAGGATAGGGAACACCGCAACAAAGTGGCACAAAGCATCATTGATGTTATTGGGAATTTGAATCCCGCCATTCGCGATGCGCCGGATTATTCGCACAAATTGTGGGATCACCTTTTCATCATGTCAGATTTTGAACTTGATGTAGAAAGTCCCTACCCAATACCTACGGCCGAGAGTTTTGTTGGCCTTCCCGACGAAGTGCCTTACCCTGTGAAATCTCGAAAATTCCGTCACTACGGAAGCATTGTAAAAACGATGGTGGAGCGTGCGGTAAGCATGGAAGATGGCGAGGAAAAGGAAGCTTTAGTGTATGGCATTGCCTATGCGATGAAGCGCAACTACCTGAAGTTCAATAAGGACACAGTAGATGATAAGACCATTTTGGCAGATTTACAGGAGATCGCAGAGGGAAGACTAAAGGTGGACGGCATTGAACTACCACATTCAAAGTCCTTCAACATAAGTGCTGCTGAGCGCAATCCATTGGGCAAAAAGAAAAACATCAAGAAAAAGAAAAGACGCTTCTAATACATGGGCACATTCAAAATAAACGGGGGCAAGAAGCTCAACGGAACCATTACACCTCAAGGTGCTAAAAATGAAACCTTACAGATTCTTTGTGCGGTCTTACTAACGTCTGAAGCAGTCCGCATCACTAATATTCCAGATATCGTAGATGTCAACAAACTCATTGATTTGTTGGGTGATTTAGGTGTTCAAGTGAAGAAAAACGGTCACGGCGACTATACGTTCAAGGCAGAACATGTGGATTTAGACTTCATGCACTCTGAAGAATTCAAAAGCAAGGGCGCTTCGCTACGTGGGTCCATTATGATTGTTGGACCGCTTTTGGCCAGATTTGGAAAGGCATACATTCCTAAACCCGGTGGTGATAAAATTGGGCGCAGAAGATTAGATACGCACTTCTTGGGCTTTGAGAAATTAGGAGCCAAGTTCAACTATGATTCGAAGGATTCCTTTTACAGCGTAGACGCATCTGAGTTGAAAGGAACCTATATGTTGCTCGATGAAGCATCGGTGACGGGTACAGCAAACGTGGTGATGGCGGCGGTAATGGCCAAAGGCAAGACCACCATATATAACGCGGCTTGTGAGCCCTATTTGCAACAGCTCTGTAAAATGTTGGTGCGCATGGGTGCCAAGATTGACGGGATCGGTTCTAATATGCTCCACATTGAAGGTGTAGATGCTCTGGGTGGTACAGACCACCGTATTTTGCCCGATATGATTGAGATCGGTTCGTGGATTGGATTGGCTGCGATGACGGGATCTGATATCACGATTAAGGATGTGAGCTACCCGGATTTGGGAATTATTCCGACGGTTTTCCGCCGATTGGGAGTTCATACGGAGCTTATTGGGGATGATTTAAGAGTACCAGCGCACGACCATTATGAGATTGAGAGCTTCATCGATGGATCTATCATGACTATCGCGGATGCGCCTTGGCCTGGTTTTACGCCAGATTTATTGAGCATCATTTTGGTGACGGCGACGCAGGCGCGCGGATCGGTGCTGATCCATCAGAAAATGTTCGAGAGCAGGTTGTTCTTTACCGATAAGTTGATCGATATGGGGGCACAGATCATTTTGTGCGATCCGCACCGCGCGACGGTTATCGGGCTAGACAAGCAGGCGCCTTTGAGAGCCACGACAATGACCAGTCCTGATATTAGGGCTGGGGTGAGTTTGTTAATTGCTGCACTGAGTGCGGAAGGTACTTCCACCATTCATAATATTAACCAAATCGACCGTGGGTATGAAAATATTGACGGAAGGCTCCAAGCTTTGGGTGCCGATATTGTGAGATTATAAAATACATATAAGATGAGATTACAGAAAAGTATAATGATGATGAGTGCCGTTGCCGGAGTGGTAGCGGTATTGCTGTCCGCTCAGAGAGATTTTGAAGTAAGTCATGCAGAGTTGGAAGTTGCGGAAGAGCAAATGGCGGCTCTGGGCATTGGGGATCAGGCTCCAGAGATTGCGATGAGAGACCCGCAAGGGAATGTGCGGAAGTTATCTGATTTGAGAGGCAAGGTCGTGTTGATCGATTTTTGGGCTTCTTGGTGTCGTCCGTGTAGAATGGAGAACCCGAATGTGGTGAAGACTTACAATGAGTACAAGGATGTTCGCTTCAAGAACGGCGATGGCTTTGAGGTGTTTTCCGTGAGTTTAGACCAAAATAAGACGGCATGGGAAGCCGGTATCAAACAAGACGGTTTGGTTTGGGAGAACCATGTAAGTGATTTGCAATACTGGAGAAATGCAGCGGCGCAAACCTACGGAGTGAACAGTATTCCTGCGACGTATTTGATTGACGGCGAAGGGAATATCATTAAGAAGAACTTGCGCGGTCAAGCGTTGAGAAACACCCTTGAGGTATTGAAGAAATAATTGGGCTTTTGAAGTCCGAGTGAAGAGTCCCCGTGGTGGGACTTTTTTTATGGGCGGAGGTGGCCGCTGACAAGGTGTCAGCGACAAAGGAATTGGTAGGCATTTTGCCTTAGGTAGAGCAGATAAAAGTAAAACCCAACCCTAATGAGCGATAAAGATCAAGTGAACGAAGAAGGCTTGCACGAGGAGGAAGTGCAACAGGAATTGGACCCAAATCAAGAGGAAAACACTGAAAATCAGGAGACTGAAGTGGACCCTGTGGCAAAACTCGAGGATGAGGTGAAGGATTTGAAAGACCAGAATCTTCGCTTATATGCTGAGTTCGAGAACTTCCGTCGCCGTACCGCTAAGGAGCGTTTGGAGTTGATGGAAAGTGCCAACAAGGACACATTAGCAGTTTTATTGCCGGTATTGGACGATTTTGACAGAGCCTTGAAGAACATCGAGGAGACGGAAGCCAATGCGCCGGTGTTGGAGGGAATGAAGCTTATTTCGCACAAGTTGAAAGAGACCTTGAAAGGCAAAGGACTGAAGGAAATGGAGAGCACTGTGGGTCAAGCATTTGATGTGGAAACCATGGAGGCCATTACTCAGATTCCTGCTCCTACACCAGAGATGGCGGGTAAAGTCATCGACGAATTGGAGAAAGGCTATTTGATCGGAGAAAAAGTGATCCGCTACGCTAAAGTGGTAGTGGGTAAAGAAGCATAAGATGTCAAAAAGAGATTATTACGACGTACTGGGCGTAAGCAAGAGTTCAAGTCAGGATGAAATCAAGAAGGCGTACCGCAAGGTGGCGCTGAAATACCATCCGGATAGGAACCCTGACGATAAAGATGCCGAGGACAAGTTCAAGGAGGCCGCTGAGGCCTATGACGTACTGGGCAATGAAGAAAAGCGTCGCAAGTACGACCAGTTCGGTCACCAAGCCTTCGGGACAGGTGCCGGCGGGGGCGGTTTCCACGGCAACATGAATGATATTTTCGACATGTTCGGGGATATTTTCGGCGGCGGCGGTGGAGGCGGCTTCGGTGGGTTTGGCGGTTTTGGTGGAGGCGGCGGCCGAGCGCGTCAAGCCAAGGGATCAAACTTGCGCATCAAGGTGAAGTTGACACTGGAAGAAGTAGCCAATGGCGTTGAGAAAAAGATCAAAATTCGTCGCGCAAAGATTGCAGATGGCGTAACGTTCAAGACGTGTAGCACCTGTAATGGTGCGGGCCAAGTGCAGCAGGTAACCAACACTATACTTGGCCAGATGCGCACTGCGGCCACTTGTTCGAGCTGTAGTGGAAGCGGAAAGGTCGTGGATCAGAAACCTTCGGGTGTGGGATCGGACGGTTTGGATCGCCAAGAAGAGGTGGTGAGCGTGAAGATTCCAGCTGGTGTGCAAGACGGTATGCAATTACGCGTAGGCGGCAAAGGAAATGAAGTACTTGGCGGTGTGCCGGGGGATTTGATTGTCCTAGTCGAAGAAATTGAGCACGAGTCTTTGACGCGTGATGGTGAGAACTTGCATTACGAGTTGAATTTGAGCTTTCCGGACGCGGCCTTGGGCTGCGAGGTGGAGATTCCAACAGTGAGTGGAGCAGTGAAAATCAGTATTGATGCAGGTACGCAGCCAGGAAAGATTTTAAGATTGAAAAACAAGGGCTTGCCGAATGTGCAGGGCTATGGTAAGGGAGACCAATTAATCCATGTGAACGTATGGGTGCCCAAATCGTTGAGCGCTGACGAGAAGAAAGCCATTGAGAAGTTGAAAGGCGCGAAGAACTTTGAACCGAATCCTGGAAAATCGGACAAGGGATTCTTTGACCGCGTCAAAGAGATGTTCAGCTAACTTTTATACCTTATAGCTCCTGCCGTTGGCGGGAGTTTTTCTTTGAGATTATGATTAAAGCCACTAACGTTACCAAGCGCTACAGCCAAAAGCTTGCATTGGACGCCATCAACCTTAGCATTCCAAAAGGGAGTGTGTACGGGTTGCTAGGACCCAATGGTGCGGGGAAAACGTCATTCATTCGCATCATGAACCAAATCACTGCGCCGGACGAAGGCCAGGTGCATTTTGGTGATCGCGCATTGCAACCTAAAGATATTGCGCGCATTGGGTATTTACCGGAGGAGCGCGGATTGTATAAGAAGATGAAGGTCGGCGAGCAGGTGTTGTATTTGGCCCGATTAAAAGGTCTGAGTACTGCTGAGGCTAAGCTCAGGGCTAAAAAATGGTTCGAGCGATTGGAGATGGCTGATTTCTGGGAAAAGAAAGTCGAGGACCTCAGCAAGGGTATGGCGCAGAAGGTTCAGTTTGTGACAACCGTATTACACGAGCCTGAGTTGTTGATTTTTGACGAGCCCTTCACCGGATTCGATCCCATCAATACAAATTTGATTAAGCGTGAAATCCTGCGTTTGAGTAAGGAAGGAGCGACCGTAATTTTCTCTACCCACCGTATGGAAAGCGTGGAGGAGATTTGTGACCACATAGGGCTGATCAATAACGGTCAGGTCATGGTGGAAGGTCCGCTATTGGACATCCGTAAGCGTTACCAAAACGGCACGTATTCCTTTGTGGTGAAGGAGGCTGTTGAGCATTGGGGTGATGGCACGCTACTACAAGAGAGCAAGCATCATACCGGCCACAGCTACACGGTGAAGTTTGAGCATTACCCTGGGACGGTGGTCAGCGAGCTGGCTGCGAAGGGAACCTTGGTGGCCTTTGAAGAGGTGTTGCCAAGTGTGCAAGATATTTTTATTGAGATTGTCGAGAACGGCGCAAAATTGGTCCCACATGAATAACCCTATCCTACTTATTATTCAGCGTGAGTTTCTATCGCGCGTTCGCAAGAAGACCTTCGTCCTAGTGACGATTCTAGGGCCTTTGGTCTTTGCTGCCCTGTTGATCGTGCCAGGGATTTTGGCCTCTATGCCTGAGGATGACAAGAACATCATTGTGTTGGACGAGGCGGCGCTGATCATTCCGGAAGAAGGTCGCGGCGAGTACCAACTGGAATATTTGGATCCAAGGGAGAATGATTTGGCAACGGCGAAGGAATTCTTTGCGGAATCCGCGTATGATGCGCTGTTGTACATTCCTACGGGAGAGAATTGGGACCCGGATTTCATCAAAAACAACATCCTGCTTTTCGGTAAGGAGGACCCGAGTATCAATATGGTGCAGTTCCTTGATGGGATTTTGGAGGACCGATTAAACAAGCAGAAACTCCTGCGCAATGGTGTAGATCCGGAAGTCGTGGCGCAGAGTGTTACACAGGTCAACATCCAGAGCTTTACCGTCGGTGAGGAAGGCGAAGAAGAGCAGCAGAGCGCCACCGGGCTGAAAATGGGTCTCGGATATATTGCCGGCATGTTCATCTATTTCTTCATCTTCTTCTACTCCGTCATGGTCATGCGTGGGGTCATCGAAGAGAAGAGCAGCCGCATTGTGGAGGTGATTATTTCCAGCGTTCGCCCATTCCAATTGATGATGGGAAAGATTCTAGGCATTGGTGCTGTGGGTGTGGTCCAATTCGTCATTTGGGTCGTCCTTAGTGGTGGTATTTATTTGGCCATAACCACGCTAGTATTCCCTGAAATGTTGGCGGAACAAGCCGCTGCGGGACCTGGGGGCGCTGAGGCGGCCTCTATCCAAGGGTTTGAGATTTTCGACCAGTTGCGTGCCATCAATTTCCCGTTGATTATCGGAGGCTTTGTCTTTTACTTCTTTGCCGGATACTTCCTCTATAGTGCCATGTTTGCGGCCTTAGGGTCCGCCATAGATCAAGAAGCGGATAGCCAACAGTTCATGATGCCCGTGACTGTGCCTATGCTCATTGCCCTAGTAACGGCAGCCAATGTCATTCAGGATCCCAATGGGCCGCTGGCCTTCTGGATGAGCATGATTCCGTTCACGGCCCCTATTTCAATGATGATTCGTTTGCCTTTTGGCATTCCTATTTGGCAAGTGTTTGTGAGCGGTGCTATCTTAATAGGCACGTTCTTTGCCATGGTAGCCCTAGCAGGGAAGATTTACCGTGTAGGTATCCTCATGTATGGCAAAAAAGTAACCTGGAAAGAATTGTATAAATGGTTGAGACATTAAATGATTTTGGCGCTCAGCTTGGGGACTTCCTGAGCATGGAGCTCTGGCAGAGCAACAACTTCCGCTTGAGCGTGAAAGGGGTGCTCCAAGTATTTGCCATATTGTTGGTCGCTCGATTCTCTATTTGGACGTTGAGCCGTACCCTCAGCACTTCACTTGGCACTAGCGCCATTGAGGAAGGACGTCGCTATACCATTGTGCAAATTTCGAAGTACCTCATCTATACGGTGGCCTTTGTCATTGCATTGGAAACCATTGGGGTGAAGGTGACCGCCATCCTCGCAGCCTCTACTGCCCTATTCGTTGGTTTAGGTCTCGGTTTGCAAGATGCCTTCAAAGACCTCTCTTCCGGAGTGATCATTCTGATGGAGCGCACCTTGAGCGTGGGCGACATCATTCAAATGGGCGAGCAAATAGGCAAGGTTGAATCTGTTGGCTTGCGTACCACAGCGGTGCGCACACGAGATGATATTTTGATCATTATGCCTAACCACAAGATGACCAACGAGACCGTAGTCAACCTCACACATAGCGAGGATACTACCCGATTTTCGGTACGAGTCGGTGTGGCATATGGCACGGATACCGCTAAGGTGAAGGAGATCCTCCAGCAAATCGCTGCAGATCATCCGGAATCTGACCCTATGCATGATCCACAAGTAATCCTGAAAGATTTTGGCGATAGCGCCTTGGTATTCGAGCTCTACTTCTACACGCGAAACCTGTTTTTCGTGGAGAAAATCAAGAGTGAAATTAGATTTGAAATTGACCGCAGATTCCGTGAATCTGGCATTACCATTCCGTTTCCACAACGTACGGTTTGGCATATGAATCCTGAAAACAAATAACCCATGAGTCGCATTTTGCTCATTGAAGATGAAGACGGTATCCGCCGTGTATTGAAGAAAATCTTACTCGAAGAAGATTCGGCGCACGAGGTACACGAGGCTGCCGACGGCAAAGCCGGTGTAGAAGCCTTCGGTGATGGGGCTTGGGATTTGGTTTTTTGTGATATCAAGATGCCTCACATGGACGGCACTGAGGTTTTGGACCGTATGATGGCAGTAAACCCTGAAGTGCCCGTGATTATGATAAGCGGTCATGGGGACATTAACACAGCTGTTGATTGTTTGAAAAAGGGTGCCTTTGATTATTTGCAAAAACCTCCGGATTTGAACCGATTACTGAGCACTGTCCGCAATGCATTAGATAAGAAAAGCTTGGTGCAAGAGGTGAAGACCTTGAAGAAGAAGGTGAGCAAAAAGTACACCATGGTTGGTGAGAGTGCCAGCATGGAGGAGTTGAGATCGCTCATTGAAAAGGTGGCGCCCTCGGAGGCGCGTGTGTTGATTACGGGGCCCAACGGAAGTGGAAAAGAATTGGTCGCTCATCATATTCATGAAAAGAGTGAGCGTAGTGGTCAGCCGTTAATTGAAGTCAACTGTGCAGCCATTCCCTCTGAGCTCATTGAAAGTGAACTTTTTGGTCACAAGAAAGGGGCTTTTACCGGGGCACAGAAGGACCGCAAGGGAAAATTTGAATTAGCCCATGGAGGAACCCTCTTCCTCGATGAGATTGGTGATATGAGCTTGAGCGCACAGGCCAAGGTGCTTAGAGCCTTGCAAGAGCATAAAATCACTCCGGTGGGTGGCGATCGCAGCATAAACGTGGATGTACGTGTATTGGCAGCGACCAATAAAGACTTGCGCAAGGAAATTGCGGAGGGGAAATTCCGCGAGGATCTCTACCACCGCTTGAGCGTTATTGTCATTGAAGTACCCGGATTGAACGACCGTAAGGACGATATCCCCGCGTTGGCGGAGCACTTCTTGAAGAATGTGGCCGGTGAATACGGGTCGGCACAAAAATCCATTGCCTCAGGTGCTATCGCGGCCTTGCAAGATTACGACTGGACAGGAAACATACGAGAGTTCCGCAATGTAATGGAGCGTTTACACATCTTGGGAGGCGCCGAAATTTCCCGAGAAGATGTGCTGAAGTTCGCGCATAAATAAGCGTACTTTTGTGCTCTAAATCTTTCACTTATGGATTTCCCTAAATTTTTGGTTGCAGATAACACGGACCTCCCTGATGCAGTATTCATCGTTCACACCGAGTTTCCCGCATTTGTCTTGAATTTGGAAAACGATGAAGTCAAATGGTTGGACGACATAGGTGATGAAAGCGAAGGCGACCTAACTAAAATTCTAGAAGGGCTCATCGCGGAAGCCGAAGATTTCTATTCAAGAGAAGTCGAGCGCTACAACCTTTAAGCCATAGTGGCCTATAGCTGGACGACATACCGCACCCAATATGGGGTGAGTTTGAAATTAGCCTATCCTGTGATGGTGGGCCAATTAGGTCAAATTCTCGTATCCGTTGCTGACTCCATTATGGTCGGCAAATTCCTCGGAACTATTCCACTTGCGGCCATCTCCTTGGCCGTCTCCATCTTAATAATCCCCATGGTTTTCGCCATTGGCGTGGCCTTTGGGTTGACCCCCTTGATTGCAGGTGCGGACGGAAAAGACGATCCTGCTGAGGCAGTGAAGTATTTCAAAAACGGGCTTGTACTCAACTCCGTTCTTGGATTATTGGTCTATGGGGTCTTGGCCATTTTTGCCCAATTCGCCCATCTTCTCGGACAAGATGAGCGCGTAGTTACTGAAGCCATGCCCTACCTACATATCGTAGGATTCTCCATTGTTCCCATGATGGCCTTCTTTGCCTTCAAGCAATTTGCGGAAGGTTTGAGCGATACCAAGGCAGGCATGCGTGTGAGCCTCGTGGCGAACTTATTAAACATCCTTTTGAACTACCCCCTTATTACCGGCTGGGGACCGTTCCCGGAATTGGGATTAGCGGGTGCGGCAGTATCTACCCTTGGTACGCGTTTCTTGATGGTCGCAGGTATGGCTATTTACATTCGCAAGCATAAGAAGTTCGCCGCGTATTGGTCACATTGGAGAAGTACAGAAATTACTTGGCGTAGCATTCGCGATATTCTTGCTATTGGGGTGCCGAGTGGATTGCAATTGGTTTTTGAAGCCGGCGCCTTCGCCATGAGCGGTGTGATTGTGGGAATGATTGGTCCCGTGCAGCAAGCCGCGCACCAAATTGCCTTGAACATTGCCTCAGTCAGTTACATGATGGTCAGTGGCCTGGGTGCTGCAGCGACCATTCGCGTTGGGAACCAGCTCGGGAAGCGAGATATCCCCATGCTTCGACTGGCCGGACAAAGTCTGTTCCACCTTACCCTAGCCATGATGGTGTTGACCATGATATTATTGATCGGTCTTCGAAATTTCCTACCTGAATTCTACAGCTCAGATCCTGAGGTGTTACAATATACCGCCGTACTCATGATTGCCGCCGGGATCTTCCAATTGCCCGATGGGCTGCAGGCCACCACTCTTGGCGCATTGCGTGGAGTGCAAGACGTAAATATCCCTACCATTATCGCTTTTGTGGCCTATTGGGTCATTGCCGTACCGATGTGTTATTACCTCGGCATCACCGAAAAAATGGGGCCCCTAGGGGTTTGGATTGGGCTGACCATAGGATTAGTCCTGGCTTCCATAGCCTTGTACTGGCGATTCCAGCACAAGGTGCGCCGCATTGATTAAGCCGCCATTCCCGCGCGCTTCAGTAGCGCATCAACCTTAGGCTCACGCCCTCGGAACTTCTTGTACAACTCATCCGGCGCTACGGTACCGCCGCTGCTTAGTACTACCGCGAAATCTGTGGCTACGGTTTCATTGAAAATCCCTTCTTCTTCGAAACGCTCAAAAGCATCAGCATCCAACACCTCAGCCCATTTATAGCTGTAGTATCCTGCGCTGTATCCACCTTGGAATATATGACTGAAGGCCGTGCTTGATAAGGTGCCTTCTAACGATTCGAACAGTGAGGTCTCCTTCAAGGCCACTGCTTCGTGCTCGGCCACCGATGCTGTGAAGGGTTCGGTGCGGGCGTGCCAGCTCAGGTCTAAGTACCCGAAGTTGAGTTGGCGGAGTGTCATATAGCCCTCTAAGAAAGTTTGGCTTTCCTTGATCTTATCTATGAAGGATTGAGGCAGAATTTCACCGGTTTCATAATGCTTGGCAAACAAGGCCAATGCCTCAGGCTGGTAGCACCAATTCTCCATGATCTGAGAAGGCAATTCCACAAAATCCCAATACACCGACGTCCCCGTCAATGAAGGATAGGTACCCTTGGCCATCATCCCGTGCAGGGCATGACCAAATTCATGGAACAAGGTAGTCACCTCATTAAAGGTCAACAGCGACGGCTTAGTCGCCGTAGGTTTTGTGAAGTTACAGACGATGCTAATGTGCGGTCGTACCTCCGTACCCCCTACCGCATACATGCTGCGGTAGCTAGTCATCCAAGCACCCGCACGCTTTCCATCCCTTGGGAAGAAATCTGCATAGAACAGACTCAGGAATGTACCCTCGCGATCAAAGACCTCGTAGGCATCCACATCTTCGTGGTAAACACTCACCGCATCCGTCGGCTTGAACGTTAAACCAAAGAGCTTACCCGCCACTGCAAACGCGCCGTCCAGTACATTTTCCAGTCGGAAGTAAGGCTTCAACGCTTGGTCGTCTAAGCTCAGTGTCGCCTTCTTCAATTTCTCTGCCCAGTAGCTGAAGTCCCACGCTTGTAAAGGCATTTCGGCGCCCTCACTTGCCGCAAAATCACTGACCTCGGCCAAATCTTTCTGAGCTGCAGGGGTCGCCACTAACTTCAGGTGGTCGAGAAACTCAAAAACCGTCTCGGGCGTTTTCGCCATACGCTTGCTCAAGGTCAACGCCGCATGAGATTCGAAGCCCAATAAGTTGGCACGTTCTAATCGCAGGTTGACAATCTCGCGAATCACCTCTTCATTATTGTGTTCGTTTGCCTGAGCTCCGCGTGACGCATAGGCCGTGTAGAAATGCTTGCGCAACGCTGCATTCTCCGCATATTTCATTACGCTGATATAGGTAGGCATATCCAAGCCAAGGAGGTAGCCTGTTTTATCTTTTGAAGTGGCCAATTCTGCCGCAGCATCCACCACATCTTCCGGCAATCCTGCCAGTACCGCCACATCCTCTGTTTGGTATTCAAACGCTTGTGTCTCCGCCAATACATGCTCCCCAAAAGTCAAACTCAAGGTGCTCAAACGCTCGTTCAGCTCCTTTAATCTGTCCCGGTCCGCACCTTGCAACAAGGCCCCGTTGCGCACATAGCCTTCATAGGTCTCCTGTAGCAGTCGTTCCTGCTCCGCGGTCAACCCTGCTTCAGCTTGATCCACTACCGCCTTAATGCGTAAAAACAACGGCTCGTTCAATAAGGTCTGGCTACTAAACGCAGTAAGCTTGGGCGAAAAGCTGCGCGCGATTTCTTGAATCTCGCTATTGGTTTCCGCACTGTTCAAATTGAAAAAGCAGCTGCTGATCATATTCAACTCGTTCGTCGAAAACTCCAGTGCCTCTATCGTATTGGCGAATGTAGGCGTGTCCGGATTTGCCACAATGGCTTCTTGACGCTGCTCAGCCACCGCGATCCAATGATCGAGGGCAGGCATAAAATGTGCTGGGGTTATGGCGGCGAAGTCCAAACTGCCGTATGCAGTCTGAGGGAAATCAATCAGTGGGTTCATAAGGGCAGTGCTAATTTCTCTTTCAAAGATAACGTGTAGCGCGCGCAATACCTACCTTTGGGGTATGGCAAAAGAGCGAGTAAATTGGGCCTTAAGCGGAATGACCTGCGCAGGTTGTGCACACAGCGCACACACCATTGCAGAAGGGATGCCCGGCGTTTCTGAGGTCCAAGTCCGCTACGCGAGCGGCGCCTTCAAAGCGACCATAGACACCGCCGAATTCGACTTGCATAGCCTTAAAGAAAATTTGGCCAAAGCTGGCTATGGTCTTACCACGGAATACCGCACGCCGCAAGAACGCATTGCAAGCCAGCATGCCGCCTTATTACGCAAGCGCAATGAATTAATCCTCGCCACCACCCTTGCCCTTCCGCTGTTGGTCATCGGCATGATGCATCTGATGGCACCAAGGGTGATGGGGGTCCAATTCTTTCTTGCCCTCACCCTCACCGCATACTTTGGTCGTCACATTCACAAAAAGGCTTTTCAACTCGCCCTCAACCTCGCCACAAACATGGACACCCTTGTGTCCCTCGGCTCTTTGGTCGCATTCACCTTCTCTATCGTAGGCTGGATCAACCACCAGCACCAACAGATTTATTTTGAAAGTGCGGGACTCATCATCTATTTCATCCTCATCGGCAAGTACCTCGAAGACCGCGGCAAGGCATCCAACAGTAAAGCCTTGGCGGAGCTTATTGCCCTTCAGCCACAGCAGGCATTGCGCGTGGAAGATGGAAAGGAAGAACGGGTACCGGTGGAGGTATTGGAATTAGACCAATTCATTCGCATCCAACCCGCCGAGCGCGTGCCGGTGGACGGTATAGTTATCGAAGGAATTTCCACCATCGACGAAAGCACCTTCACTGGCGAACCCCTGCCCGTAGATAAAAAACAAGGCGCTAAAGTTTGGGCCGGCACCCTCAACGGTTCCGGAGGGTTACTGGTCCAAGTGACCCACACAGGCCGCACCAGCGCACTCGGAAATATTATCGATGCCGTAGTCGAGGCTCAGGGGACGGCCGCCCCCATAGAAGCATTGACCGACCGAATATCTAAAATCTTTGTGCCTACCATCTTAGCCCTGAGCTTGGCGACCGGCGTGTTTTGGCACTTTTACATGGACAGCCCAAAGGCCTTGATCTACGCCATCGATGTGCTGGTCATTGCTTGCCCGTGTGCCTTGGGACTCGCCACTCCGTTGGCCATGGTTGCCGCCACAGGAATGGGCAGTAAAAACGGTTTATTGATTAAAAATGCGGCGGCCCTACAAACGGCCCAAGATTTGAAATTTGCGCTGCTGGATAAAACGGGCACATTGACACTGGGGGCACCGACGGTCTTAGAACTGAATTGGCCCCAAGAACATTCAGACCTCCAACTTCAGGCCTTGACCGCGCTGAATTCAAAGGGCACACATCCCTTGAACCATGCGCTCGCAGCACACCTCGCCGCCAACCATTCCTCCGCTCTTCCCACCATCAAGCGTTTCAAAGCGCTTCCAGGGAAAGGCATTCAAGGAAAGATTGACGGCCTCACCTACTACCTCGGCTCGGCCAATTTCTTCCGCGAAATCTGTAACACCGAACCCCCGACCCTCACACAAACTCACAGCCTCTTCTTCACCGACGAAGGGCTACTGGCCACGGTGAGTTTCGAGGATGCCCTTCACCCGGACGCGCCCGCCCTCATCCAACGCCTCCACGACCTCGGCATTGTGCCTATCGTTGCCTCGGGCGACACACCGGCAGCTGTCGCCCAATGCGCCGCGGCCCTCGGCCTCAAATTCCATCACGGCGGCCTCTTGCCACAGGACAAACTCGCCCTCGTGCAAGAATACCAAAAGCGCGGCCGCACACTGATGCTCGGGGACGGCATCAACGACGCCATCGCCCTAAATGCAGCAGATATAGGCATGTCTATGGCCCACGGCACCGCCGTAGCACAGGAGAGCGCAGATATCGTGTTGACCCGCGAAGGCCTGCCACAAATACCCCAATTCTTCGTCCTCAGCCGACTCACTATGCAAACCATCAAAGGCAATCTCTGGTGGGCGTTCGGCTACAACATCATTGCCATTCCTATTGCCGCCGGCGCCTTCTCGGTCGCTTACGGGTTAGAATTAACCCCAATGATGGCAAGTATTGCCATGAGTTTTAGTAGTTTAGGCGTAGTGGCCAATTCGCTACGCATGCACAACAAATCCCTATCAAAATGACCGTAAATTCAAAAATCAATTGTGGCGGATGTATCGCCAAAGTGAATACTGACCTGAACGAACTTCTTGGAGAAGGAAATTGGTCCGTGGATACTTCTTTGCCCAATAAACCATTG
Source organism: Schleiferiaceae bacterium (assembly GCA_030829675.1). GTDB lineage: Bacteria > Bacteroidota > Bacteroidia > Flavobacteriales > Schleiferiaceae > UBA10364. Next base: position 277 of record JAURAE010000017.1, on the reverse strand, counting down.
ACCTTCTCTGACGATGCCGATGTGGACGATGTCCTCGACGTACTCGAGAAGCACAACATGATCGCCGACTAATGCACATTGCCTTTGTGGCACGAAAAACCCTGTATAGCCAACCCGGCGGAGATACAGTGCAGGTGGAGCAAAGTGCAGCAGCACTGCGCCGCCAAGGCCACAATGTGAGCATCACCACCTCCGGCACACCCTTGCCGGACAACATCGACGTTCTGCACGGCTTCAACCTCGGCCGACCTGCCGACCTGCTGCCCTACTTCACCTC
>JAURAE010000179.1 GCA_030829675.1 Schleiferiaceae bacterium | reverse complement strand
TGGCATGGGCGGTATGGGCGGCATGATGTAAACCGCTTTAGCCAGTTAGGTTCGTCAGCGAACCTGACACAAGAAAACGAAAAGCCCCGCATCAGCGGGGCTTTTTTTTTGCCGTCACTGCAGGTGCGAGAGAAATGAGCAGTCGGTTAACACTTGGTTGAATGCGCTCACAAATCCAGAGTTGTTTTCCGTTGTCATGGAAAATGACGCTTAGGTTGGTGTAGTTGCGCTCACGATAGGCCTAGTGATAAATGGGCTATCTTCGAGAAAGAGATCTCAATCCGAGATGACGCAAGACTCCCTGCGCCGGGGAGTTATGAATTCGACCAAGAAACCCTCTGAGGGTCAGAAAATAGATCAGAATCCAAAGTTAACCCCGAGGGCTAAACCAATAGTGTGCGCATCCTCGAAAGCGAGAGAGTCAGTCATCAGACGGGCAAAGAAGAATCGGTTACGATAATTTATCGAGAAAGCTTCCCCACCAAAATCATAAGCCAACTGCAGCGTGTCATCGAATCCA
>JAURAE010000178.1 GCA_030829675.1 Schleiferiaceae bacterium | reverse complement strand
CCTTTTGCACCATCATTTCCAAATCCACCATATGTTGATGTGGGTTGAAGTGCAACACCGGCAAATGATGCAGAATCTTCAGTACCTCCACCACTTCCACCATCAATACCATTTAATCTCGAGAATCTACCTCCGCCACCTCCACCTATAGCTCTATAGACATCAAAATAACTATCAAATCCGTTTTCTCCTCTTTTACTTAAATTATATTCATCCCAATTACCATGTAATCCACCTTCGCCACCTTTACCGACTCTTATATTATAAATTGTATTAGCTATTAAATTGTAATTTTCTAATAATATAATACCACCTGCACCACCACCACCGCAATCTTGATATGTTCCGCTACCTTGCCCATCACCACCGTTTCCACCACCATCTCCAACATAACCACCACCTGTTGCGGCATTACCACCTTCACCCATTACGGTTGATGTGTTTATAAAGTAACTGTGTTCATTTGCTTTATTTTGACCACCAGCACCAACAACTACCGTATAAGATTGGCCGGGTGTGACTGATATATTA
>JAURAE010000177.1 GCA_030829675.1 Schleiferiaceae bacterium | reverse complement strand
GTTCGGCATACAGGCCCGCGCCTGATGTAACGCCAAAGCCAAGGCCGGCGTAGGTTTGGCCGTGTGCCGTTGCGGAATAGATCAAAAGGGTGGCGAAAATCAGCTTATTCATCCGATGAATTTACAGTAAAAGAGATTTGTCAAGGGACGATGTGAAGAAAAGATAGGCTGGCCTATCAGGGTCGTTCGAATTGGATGTATTCTCGTTTGGACTCCAAAGCTGTTCGCTCAAAAAAAATGCTCCGAGCAATCAGCTCGGAGCATTTATACGTCGGGAAGACAGGACTCGAACCTGCGACCCTCTGGTCCCAAACCAGATGCGCTACCACCTGCGCCACTTCCCGAACTGGTTGTTAGAGGACAACCATAACCTGCCACTTTAGCTCCACCTTATTTTTCCAAGGAATAAGGAAACCTTCAGTACACGCCTGGGTTGTACACCCAGCAGGAATCGAACCTGCAACCTACGCATTAGAAGTGCGTTGCTCTATCCAATTGAGCTATGGGTGCATATTATAAGTCAGTATATCAAAGAACCATTT
>JAURAE010000176.1 GCA_030829675.1 Schleiferiaceae bacterium | reverse complement strand
GGAACACATCGGTTATTTGGTTGCGATTAAAGCCTATTGCTGCGAGTGAGGCGTCAAGGCTGTGGTCGCCGTGGAGGTAATAATGCGAAAAGAACTTCTCATTCTGTTTGTTGCCGATTCCGGTATCGATCAAAATTAATCGGTCCCCGTCTTCAATAAGCAAGGAGCGCATGGCCCAGGTGCAAAGATTTTTTTCGTCTGCAGGATTGGTACGCTCCCAAAGCCCCTTCGGCACGACGCCAAACATGGCACCGCCGTCGAGTTTAAAGTTCCCAGTGTGTATTGGGTGAAGGGTCATAATGGATAGGATTTTTGGCAAGTTACAAAGCAGTCGCGTAATAGATTACATGCAACACGTCTAGTGGCTATGACAAAATTTCTTTTTGTAATGATGAACTAAATCGGTTGATTTATCCTTGTATTAAGCATTAACTAATTGAACAAGAACATGAAAGCAAGCTCTAAGCAACTACCTATCGCAGAGTTTGAACCACCACAACCGTTTAAATGGAATCAATACCTGGTTAACGGAAAAAAAGAAACCTGGGAGGGT
>JAURAE010000175.1 GCA_030829675.1 Schleiferiaceae bacterium | reverse complement strand
TTACCAATTTTCGTATTACCAACAATACTAACATGAGATTGTATTTCTGAGTTTTCATCAATTTCAACATTTGGTCCAATTAAAGAATAGGCTCCTATTGCTACATTAGTGGAGATTTTTGCTTTAGGGTCAATAATTGCTGTTTTATGTATCATCTATTTTCTTTCAAAAATTGTCTTATATTTTTTGCAGGGTAACCCATTACTTTTGAGTTATCTGGTATATCTTTTATTACCCCAGAGCCACCAGCTATTTCAACATTATTACCTATTTTTAAATGACCAGAAATTCCAGCTTGACCACCAATTTTTACATTTTTTCCAATTATAGAGCTCCCAGCAATTCCTACTTGACCAGCAATAATTGAGTTTTCACCAATTTTTACATTATGTGCAATATGAATTTGATTATCTAAAAAAGTATTTTTACCAATAACAGTATTAGACATTGAGCCTCTATCTATTGTAGAGCCAGAACCAATTTCACAATAATCCTCAATTATTACAATGCCAATATGGGGATATCTTAAATTTTTATTATCGCTTGGAAAAAAA
>JAURAE010000174.1 GCA_030829675.1 Schleiferiaceae bacterium | reverse complement strand
ACAGTCAACTGCGCTACCGCTGCGCCACTGAGGATTACAGGGGTTTAATACCCTGTTCCTTACAGAGTTTGAAGTAGAGTTTATAATACCTCTGTTTCATCTCATCAAGGATTTTATTGTCCTCTTCAAAACCCAACTTCTTGGTATGGGCATAACACCCTTCAAGTTCTCCAATGAGTATTAAAACTTTTATTGGATTGATTGGGTCCATAATGAAAGAAGGACAACGACTCAGGAGGGATTCGAACCCCCGACCAACTGCTTAGAAGGCAGATGCTCTATCCTGCTGAGCTACTGAGTCAAAAAGGAAAGGATCAAGTCCTTTCCATGTAATCATTATACTCGTCTTCGCTGATCTCGTCAAGACTTACGATCTCAAGTTCAGAAGTTTCTGGTTCAATCCATTCATAAAACTCTGCAAGAATAGCACGAGCATCACCTTTAGGAACACTTTTATCTGCAACACGATCAAGAGACCACTCTCGCACATGTGCAACGATGTCTTCAGTCTCCATCATAATAGTCTTTTCGGAAGTACCTGTTGAGGATGTTGCTATTATAGAACGCTG
>JAURAE010000173.1 GCA_030829675.1 Schleiferiaceae bacterium | reverse complement strand
GCAAACACTCCGCTGATTTCCTTCTTGAACAATGCCCTTAAGGCGCGGTCATTGTTCAAGCGTGACAAGGACTACGTCGTGATGAATGGCGAAGTGCTGATCGTCGATGAGCACACCGGCCGTATCCTGTCCGGTCGCCGTTACAACGAAGGTATTCACCAGGCCATTGAGGCCAAAGAAGGCGTCGAGATTAAGGCAGAGAACCAAACCCTTGCCACGATTACCCTTCAGAACTACTTCCGCCTCTATAAGAAGCTCGCCGGTATGACGGGAACTGCGGAAACCGAAGCCTCCGAGTTCATGAGCACCTACAAACTGGGTGTGGTGCCAATCCCGACTAACCGACCTATGGTTCGACTCGACCAGCCTGACCTGATCTATCGCGATGAGGAAGCCAAGTATCGACAGGTCGTCGAGGACATTGTCGGCCGCCACGAAAAAGGGCAGCCTGTCCTGGTGGGAACCACCAGTGTGGAGAAGAGCGAGAAGCTCTCGGGCATGCTCGCAAAGCGAGGCGTGAAGCACGAAGTTCTGAACGCGAAGAATCACGCGAGAGAAGCCACCATCATCG
>JAURAE010000172.1 GCA_030829675.1 Schleiferiaceae bacterium | reverse complement strand
ATCCCGAAGAAAACACCGTTTGCATTTCAATAAATGAGACCACTTCAAATCATGATATTGATCAAATAGTAATGGTGTTTTCAGAATCCCTCGAAAAAGATAATTCTGATATAACTTCAAACGGAACAGTTCCTATAAAACTTCCAAAAGAAGACCTGAGAAAAAGTGCTTTTTTGACACATCCTGCTTTCAACTCTTATCACTCAGAAACGGCCTTAATGCGCTATATAAAGTCCCTTGAACGAAAAGATTTAGCTCTAAACCACTCCATGATCTCTTTAGGATCATGCACCATGAAACTCAATGCAGCTTCAGAAATGCTTCCCTTGAGTGATTCTAACTGGGGAGCAATACATCCTTTTGTCCCTGTAGATCAAGCAGCAGGTTATCAAAAAATGCTTTCGCATCTCACAGAACAACTTAATGTGGTTACAGGGTTTGCTGCAACCTCTTTACAGCCAAATTCTGGTGCACAAGGAGAATATTCTGGATTAATGGTAATACGTGCCTATCATGAATCAAGAAAGGATTTTCATAGAAATATATGCATCATTCCAGCATCTGCACATGGAACA
>JAURAE010000171.1 GCA_030829675.1 Schleiferiaceae bacterium | reverse complement strand
ATGAAATGTCTGCCCAGCAAAAAGAAATGTTTGATGCGGAAAAAGACGCAATGAAGACGGAATTATCAAATGCAGCAGCGGAAGCGGCTTCAACAGCGGCAAATGAGGCTGTTGCTAATAACCAACCAACTATATCTTCCGAAAACTCAGGTTCACAAATGGATTCCGGTACGAATCAAGTGAATTCAGAGTCTACATATCCTACTACCCCACAGGGTGGTAAAGTAAAAAGTAGTATAACAGGATATAGTCCGAATCAATATGCTGGAAATGTGAAAGCTGGTTCGTCGGGTTATTACGTTACAGCTGGAGTTTTCGGCTCTCAGAATAATGCATTAAAGCTTCAATCAAAATTGAATAGACAAGGAGTCAGTTCGGATGTATTCCAGGATCCGAATAATAATATGTACTACGTATTCCTATTGAAATTTAGTAATTACGAATCTGCCAAAAATGCTAAAGATTCTGGCTTCAATGGCCAGTACAACGGCAAGCTTTGGATCAAGGTGATGTAAGAAAAATTTTCACCCACTAAAAAACCCGAGCCTCCGCGAGGCTCGGGTTTTTTTATGCATCCTTGGTGGGATA
>JAURAE010000170.1 GCA_030829675.1 Schleiferiaceae bacterium | reverse complement strand
CTTACCAGTCGCCGGAATCTTGACATCCTCGTGCGACATGACGAACTCTCCGATGGACGGGTCCAGCGTGAATGAATAGACGCCGTGGCCGACGGTGAGGGTCAAGATGGTGGACGACGAGTACATGCAGTACCCGGCGGCGAGTAAGTTATCCCCGGGCTGGCACACGTTCGTGATGCACTTCTCCTGAACCACGCCTTCGTCGTCCGCGCCCCAGTCGGGGACGCACGATTGGTCGGATTGGTAGATGCCGAAAATGGAGCCGGTGGAGACGGCGGCGTCGATGTTGGAGGAGCCGTCGAGCGGGTCGAAGACGACGACGTAGTTGCCGTTGTACGTCTCTTCCACGGCGACCGGGACGTCCTCTTCCTCGGCGGACGCGATGACGCCGGTTCGCCCGCTGATGCGCAAAACTTCGCAGAAGATCTCGTTTGAGACGACGTCGAGCTTCTTCTGGTCCTCGCCCGAGGCGTTCCCGGCGCCGCCGGCGAGGCCGGTCATGCCGGAGATGCCCGCCTTTTGAACCAGGCTGGAGATCTGTGCGTGAGGAGAGATGGTGGGATCGATGAGGGGAGGATCGTCAGGGTGGTGTGTTCCGTGAAG
>JAURAE010000016.1 GCA_030829675.1 Schleiferiaceae bacterium | reverse complement strand
TGCAGAAGCATCCTCAATTTTCAGAAAATAACTCTGCTTTGTGCGCAACACCCCGCGCGAGGTCCCGGCGGGCTGCTTGAAAATCAGATCATATGAACTGAAACTCGCGCGCATCATTACATGTTTAAGGCCACGGCGGTCCCTACGCAAAAGAGCAAGGTCATCATGGCCATGGGCTTTAATAATTGGTCCAATTCCATCGGCTCCATCGCCTTCGTGAAAGGCTTAAACACCACCCGCGAAATCAACAATCCAAAGAAAATATGAAACACGAGCAGGGCCTGATTTCCGTCCAGGAGTGCCCAATACAGGGCAAATACTAAACTCAGTACATTGCCTATCATCAGCAACCCTTTGAAATAACCGCGGCCCCATTTCTTGCCCATGCGCACCACCAAGGTCCGTTTGCCGGCCTTAGCATCCGTATCTACATCTCTGAGGTTATTCAAGGTCAGTACTGCGGCACTATAGGCCCCTGCCACCAAGGCCGGCAGCACAAAACTCCCGTGCAACGGCGCATACAAGGCCGCCGATCCTAGCACCCCAACCAATCCAAAAAACAAAAAGACAAAGAAATCACCGCCACCCCAGTACGCATACGGCTTAGGCCCCATCGTATACGAGGTCGCAGCAGCGACTGCGGCAATGTTCAACGCAAAAAACACATAAAATAAAACCTGCCCATAGAAGGCCAAAAACACCAATGTCCCTCCGCAGATCAGCGCCAAGACCGTCCACAGTCTCACGGCGCGCTTCATCGCCGGGATGGTGATCAATCCGCTGGCAATGGCCCGCTTCTCACCCGTTCTATGGTCGTCCGTACCGCGCATCCCGTCGCCGAGATCGTTGGCATAATTTGATAATATTTGGTAGGCGAAAGAAGTAAAAACAGCCAAGGCGAAGATGCGCCAATCCACACCATCACTGATCTTGTACGCCAATCCCGTACCCAATGCAATCACGGCAAAGGCCAAGGGCAGTGTGCGCAATCGTGCAGCGGAAATCCAATGTTTAAGCTCTGCCATGTTCCTGGACAATTTTTAACGCACTTAGGTTCATGAACTGTTCCGTTTTGCAATCAATAACGGTCAATCCCTTCGCCGAAGTAAGGGCCGTGGCCAATTCTTCTTCATTTTCAATACTAACGTAGGCCACCTTGAACGCCTTCACCAACGAGGCTAAATCCACCTGTTGCGCATTGGCAAAAATCTTACGCGCCTTCGTTCCTGTACTAGCGGTACCTGGGAGCCAATCAAAGATGCCGCCGATGCCGTTATTCAATACGCAGATGGTGAGGTTTTGAGGCAATTCTTGTGCATACAAGGCATTGTGGTCGTACAGAAAACTTTGATCGCCTAGAATAACGGTATGGTGGCGCGCTGGCTCAGCCAAAGCAGCCCCAACAGCCGTACTCAAACTACCGTCTATACCCGCTACACCTCTATTGCCATAGAGTACTACGCGTTTTGGGAAATAATTAAAATAGCGCGCTACAGAACTATTGCCCAGATGCAGTGCCGATGGCGCATCAAGGCGATCTACAATGGCACGAAAAGCCTCAGCATCCGACCAAGGGAGTGTAACTGCGGAACGCCCTTCAGCTCGCACTTGAATTAAATTCGTAGCCGATTTCCAGTGCTGCAAAAGATTTGGCAAGTATCGTATATGTTCAACATTCGCGTCCAACACATCCCAGCATTGAAACAAATCAACATGAACATGCTTTTTAATGCCCAATCCGCGCAAATACTGCTTCGGCTTTTTATTGATCCATTGTCCGCCAATACTCAACACCGCATCAGGCTGTAGATGCAGCAGTGCCTCCATGGGTACAGCATTTGGATGATCAAGTAGGCCGCTCATAGGATCCGCAAAAAGCGTCCAATCAACGCCTGCATCCAAAATCATTCGAACCATCTCAGATTCTGTCGGCAGCAATTGTCCTGCAATCACTGCTACGGATTCAAACTTGCTAAAATCAGGCGATGCTACAGATTCCGGCAGACCATGTTTTGCAAAATGATCTGCGGATAATTCCAACCTCTTGGACGTTGGCGCCTCGCCCTGCTCATACAGCGGCTCATCGAAGGCCACATTTAAATGGATGGGGCGCATTTCAAAGTGCATGGCTTGTATGGCATTCTGTAGGGCCGCTTGTACCTGCTCGTAGGAATCCTCCTGATCAATCTGAATACTCGCCGCCACATGCGGCTCGTAAAACTCGCGCTGTACGCAGGTCTGTCCCTCGCCCTTATTGATGCGGTCCTCCGGGCGGTCGGCACTAAGGACGATAAGTGGAACGTGGGCATAATAAGCCTCGAGCACGGCCGGGTAATAATTGGCCAATGCACTTCCAGAGGTACAACAAACCGCTACCGGAGTTCCAGTCACCTGACTGCGCCCTAAGGCATGAAAAGCGGCGCTACGCTCATCGCCAAGAACCATCATTTCGAAAGTCCCTAGAGCTTCTGCGGCAATGATCAACGGCGCATTGCGAGAGCCGGGAGAAAATACAATGGTCTTAACCCTTGCCTGAGCGAGGACTTCTAAGGTCCAATATGCCGTGTTTTTTGTTGTTGTCATTTGAATTGTACAGCGTCCTTGAGGGCAGAGATCTTGTATTCGGTCTCCATCCACTCATTCAAAGGTACGCTGTCCTTAGTAATGCCGCCCCCTGCGTAGAACTGAATTCCGTTCGCATACCATTTCATAGTTCGTAGCAAAACATTGGCATAAACCCTATCCTTAACCCATGCAATATATCCTGTATACAACTCACGGGGATAGAATTCAATAGTCGGCAGCAATGACTGGGCTTTGTCAGTAGGAGTTCCACAAACTGCAGGCGTCGGATGCAGTGCCTCTAAAGTTTCCAATACTTTGAGCTGCTGATTATCTGTATTCACCCAGGTCATAAGGTGTTCTACAGGTCCGGCACCAAAAGTTGTTTGAGGGGTGCGACGAATGTGACCACCTAGATTCTTTAGCGTTCTGTGGATTTCTTTGGTGACAAATTTTTGTTCTTCTATTTCTTTTTCACCCCAATTCATTCCTCCGCTCAGTCGAGTTCCTGCAAGTGACATTGAGCGATACCCTTCCTCGGTACCTTCTAACAAGACCTCAGGAGTAGCTCCCATCCAACTACCAAAGTCTTCGTGAAACAGGGCAAACACCGTGCAATGGGGATATTGTTTGCACAAGGAAGCAAAAGTTCCCGATGGACTTGCTTTGGACGTTTCGTAAAAATATGGACGACTTAAAACCACTTTCTGAACTTCATCCATTTGAATTTTGCTCAGTATTTGGCTAACCTCATCTTGGTAATTTGACGAGCTTTTATTTTCCCAAGTCGTAGCGGATTGTTGACCAAACCGACTCCAAAACTCTTCAGCCTCCAAAGACCTAGATAGAGAAAATCCGTAAGGAACCCCGCGAAACCCTCTTAAAATAAGATCACAATCATCTAAAGAGCTCGAAGTATATTGAGAAGCCTTGGGACGCTCTCCGGGGAATTGGACAATCAAGGAAAGCATTAGCGTCGCTGTTTGATGAAATTCAACAACTTTACAACGGAAATTAGCTCGCCTTGTTCATTTGTAACTCTAATTTGAAACAAATGAGAAGTACGGCCTTTATGTAGACATTCAGCGGTCGCTATGAGCATTCCAGTACGTGCACTTTTTACGTGATTCGCACTAATCTCAAGACCTACAGCCGCTTCCTTAGTAGGGTCAATCAACATTTGAGAGGCCGCAGATCCGACAGATTCCGCCAAGGCTACGGTAGCCCCACCGTGCAAGATTTTCATGGGCTGATACACTCTTGAGTCAACGGGCATTGTAGCGACCAATTTTCCTGTGGCTGGATCGGCATCTACGTAGTTGATGTTCAAGGTTTCCATCAACGTTCCCTTGCAGGCAGCGTTGAATTGTTGGAGGACGATGTCCTTGTCTTTTGGGGCATTCATTACACGCAAAAATAGTATCCTTTTGGATGGTTGGAAAATCGAATGGAAAAAAAGCCTAAATCCCCGATAACCGAGTTAAATTTGCGCTTCTGTAACCTTAGGAAAACAAAGGAGAAAAATGATTACTGTAACGTTTCCAGACGGCAACCAAAGAACCTACGACAAAGGGACGACGGCTATGGACGTAGCGATGAGCATCTCGCACGGATTGGCACGCAATATTCTATCGGGCACCTACGATGGCCAAACCATCGAATTGAACGATCCTTTGACCACGGACGGTACGTTGCAATTCTTTACTTGGAACGATGATGGCGGTAAGAAGGCGTTCTGGCACAGTTCAGCGCACGTCCTTGCGCAGGCCATCCTCCACTTCTACCCTGAGGTAAAGCTGACCATTGGTCCAGCCATCGAGAAAGGATTCTACTACGACGTTGACTTTGGCGGTGAGATGATTTCTGAAAAGGATTTTGAGAAAATTGAAAAGCAAATGTTGGAATTTGCCCGTCAGAAATTCGAATTCAAGTTGCGCGCTGTAACCAAAGCGGAAGCCTTGGAAGCCTACAAGGACAACCCGTACAAAACCGAACTCATTGAGAACCTCCAGGACGGCACAATCACTTTCTGTGACCACGCCGACTTCACTGATTTATGTCGCGGTGGACACATTCCACACACGGGATACATCAAAGCGGTAAAAATCATGAACGTGGCCGGTGCCTACTGGCGCGGTGATGAGAATAATCCGCAATTGACGCGTGTCTATGGGGTAAGCTTCATGAAAGCCGGTGAACTCAAGGACTACCTAGAGTTGTTGGAAGAAGCGAAAAAGCGTGACCACAGAAAGCTGGGAAAGGAACTCGAGCTTTTCACCTTTGATGACGACGTCGGGCCAGGCCTTCCATTGTGGTTGCCGAAAGGCGCCATGCTGCGCGAGCGCTTGGAGAACTTCCTCAAGCGTGCACAGAAGAAAGCAGGATATAGCCCTGTGATCACGCCGCATATTGGGAACAAGGAACTATATGTCTGTTCTGGTCACTACGCAAAATACGGCAAGGACAGCTTCCAGCCTATCCGCACTCCAGAGGAGGGCGAAGAGTACTTGCTCAAGCCGATGAACTGTCCGCACCACTGTGAGTTGTACAAGGCAACGCCAAAATCATATAAGGATCTTCCCGTGCGCTTCGCAGAGTTCGGTACCGTGTACCGTTACGAGCAAAGTGGTGAATTGCATGGATTGACACGCGTTCGTGGCTTTACTCAGGATGATGCACATATTTTCTGTACGCCGGACCAATTAAAAGACGAGTTCAAAAACGTCATCGACTTGGTGCTGTACATCTTTAAAACACTGGACTTCAAAGACTACACCGCTCAGGTGAGTTTGCGCGATCCAGAGAAGCCGGAGAAATACATCGGCTCTGATGAAAACTGGGTAAAGGCAGAAGCAGCCATTATCGAAGCAGCGGATGAAAAGGGCTTGAACACAGTGGTCGAATACGGCGAAGCCGCCTTCTATGGACCGAAGCTTGACTTCATGGTCAAGGATGCGCTCGGCCGAAGCTGGCAGCTTGGTACCATCCAGGTGGATTACAACTTGCCGGAGCGTTTTGAACTAGAATACAAAGGCAGCGACAACCAAGAGCACCGCCCAGTGATGATCCACCGTGCACCGTTCGGATCAATGGAGCGCTTCGTTGCCGTACTACTCGAGCACTGCGGTGGAAACTTCCCATTGTGGCTAACCCCAGAGCAGGTAAAGATTTTACCGGTGAGCGACAAATACAATGAGTACGCCAAAGAAGTGGCCCAATTCCTAGAAATTTCCGATATTCGCGCCCTCGTAGACGAACGTAACGAAAAGATTGGCAGGAAGATACGCGATGCCGAAGTGTCGAAAACGCCATTCATGTTGATCGTCGGGGAGAAGGAAGTAGAGAGCGGTCAGTTGAGCGTTCGTCGCCACGGTCAAGGAGACCTAGGCGCTATGCACAAAGAAGAATTTGTAAAGTTAATTGCGGACGAAATATCGCAACTAATTGATTAATAGACGTTTAATTAAACAAGAACTACACTGAGAAGAGGTAAAAGAAAGCAGCCTAAAGAGAAATTAGCTGCAAACCACAGAATCAACGATAAGATACGAGTACCGAAAATTCGTCTCGTTGGTGATAATGTAGAGCCTGGCGTATTCAACACACGCGACGCGATGCGAATGGCTGATGATATGGATTTAGATTTGGTGGAGATTTCGCCAAATGCAGACCCACCGGTATGTAAAATCATTGATTACAGCAAATTCATGTACGATCAACGCAAGAAGCAAAAAGAACTTGCCTCTAAAGCGGTAAAGGTTGTCATTAAAGAAATTCGTTTCGGACCTAATACCTCTGATCACGATTACGAATTCAAGAAAAAGCACGCCATTGAATTTTTACAAGGCGGCTCGAAGGTGAAAGCTTTTGTTTTTTTCCGAGGACGTTCTATCGTCTTCAAAGACAAGGGTGAAATTTTGCTTCTTCGGTTGGCTCAAGATCTTGAAGAATACGGTAAGGTAGAACACATGCCTTCCATGGATGGTAAGAAAATGAATATTACCATCGCCCCAAAAAAGTAAGTAACTCCAATAAATAACAGTTGAATCATGCCAAAAATGAAGACCAAATCCAGTGCTAAAAAGCGTTTCAAGCTTACTGGCTCTGGGAAAATCAAAAGAAAGCACGCTTTCAAGTCACACATTTTGACGAAGAAAGCAACAGACCAGAAACGTCGTTTGACAAAATCTGGCTTGGTAGACGTTTCAGACGAAGCGAACATCAAGAAACAATTGGGAATGAAGTAATTCCCAGCGTTAGTTAATAACCCTGTGCTGGGTAACTAAACCTTCTTGTAATAGTAGAAGTACCTCTCACAAAAAATTAAACAATTATGCCACGTTCAGTAAATGCTGTAGCTTCAAGAGAGCGCAGAAAAAAATTGATGAAGCACGCCAAAGGGTACTTTGGTCGTCGCAAAAACGTTTGGACGGTTGCTAAAAATGCGGTAGAGAAAGGTCTAACGTATGCTTACCGCGACCGTAAGAACAAAAAACGCACCTTCCGCGCATTGTGGATCCAGCGTATCAACGCAGGTGCACGTTTGCACGGAATGTCTTACTCTCAGTTTATGGGAGCAGCCAAGAAGGCAAACATTGAATTGAACCGTAAGGTATTGGCTGATTTAGCCATGAACCACCCTGAGGCGTTCAAAGCGATCGTTGATAAGGTGAAGTAATAATTTTTGGAGTACTTAAGAAATGCCTCGTTCCTTTGGAGCGGGGCATTTTACTTTTGGAGCAGTTCGTAGCCGTTCCAACGAATGCGACGCAAGCTCCCCGAGGGTGTGGTATAGCTGTCCAACAACTCCGCTCCCTCTAAGGCCGGCAGCTCATGGGCAAACAACCACTTCTCTTCCCCGTCCAAACGCCAAGGCCCTGGAATTTCGGCCGTGCTCGCTACCACATTAATGTGGTCAAAGAGGCCCGCAATTGCATGACTCTCTGGAGCTTTGACAATATCTTTAGGTTTGCCTTTTTGTACCAATGCACCATCCTTGATCACCCACAACTGGTCTGCGATCATCAATGCATCGCTCGGATCGTGTAAGACCAAGATGGCCGCTATCTGCGCATCACGCACCATTTGCTTCACATCAATTAAAATGCTGGTCTTCGTGCGTAAATCTAACTGCGCTAGACTCTCGTCCATGAGCAGTACAGGCGGTTGGTTTGCCATGGCCTTTGCGATGCTCACGCGCTGACGCTGTCCACCGCTCAACGCACGCACCGGAAGCTGGTCTTGACCTTGCAGTTGCATGGCACGAACTAAATCATCCACGCGCTGCTCACGCTCCTCTTCCTCCAAACGCAATAAATGATGTGCGATGTTTTCACGTGCCGTTAGCATGGGCTGTAGATCATCGAGTTGCGGCACCCATCCGGCTTTGGATTCGTCCAAGACCAGGATTTTCTTGCGCGTTTTCACGGGCTCACCCACAACGTGAACAGCTCCCTCCAGAGGGTCTAATTCCCCTCGCAACAACCGCATGAGGGTGCTCTTTCCTGCCCCACTTGGCCCCAATAAAACCACCACCTCACCCGGACGCACCTCGGCATCGCCAAAGTGGAAGGTCGCCGTATCGAAGGCAAAGCTCAAATTTTCAATGTGTATTGCGGGTATAGACATAGTGAGGCAACAAAAAAGCCGCCCCAAAGTTGGGGCGGCCGTAGAAAAAATCCTAATTCAATATTATAAGTGAATCACCTCGTCGTACGCTGCAGCTGTAGCCTCCATAAAGGCCTCGCTGAGGGTCGGGTGAGGGTGAACTGTTTTCAAAATCTCGTGAGCCGTGGTCTCTAGTTTACGAGCCACCACTGCCTCGGCAATCATTTCTGTTACGTTTGCACCGATCATGTGTGCACCCAACAACTCGCCGTATTTGGCATCATAAATCACCTTGATGAAACCATCCTTGTGTCCAGAGGCAGAAGCCTTACCCGAGGCTGAGAATGGGAACTTACCGATCTTCAACTCGTACCCTGCTTCCTTTGCTGCTTTCTCTGTGTAGCCTACAGAAGCTACTTCAGGGAAACAGTAAGTACATCCAGGGATGTTGTTGTAATCGATAGGCTCTACGTGCATGCCCGCGATCTTTTCTACACAAAGAATACCTTCTGCAGATGCTACGTGTGCGAGCGCTGGTCCTTTCACGATATCACCGATGGCATAGTAGCCAGGAACGGTGGTCTGGTAGTAGTCGTTGACCATCACGCGACCGCGATCTGTGGCAATGCCCACTTCTTCCAAACCGATGCCTTCAATATTTGGTGTAATACCAACGGCTGAAAGCACGATATCACATTGGATCTGCTCCTCGCCTTTTTTGGTTTTCACGCTCACGGTACATCCTTTACCAGAAGTATCCACGCCCGTTACCTCAGCATTGGTCATTATGTTTACGCCTGCTTTCTTGAAGTTGCGCTCGAGCTGCTTGCTTACTTCTTCATCTTCTACCGGTACGATGTTCGGCATGTATTCTACGATGGTCACTTCTGTGCCCATGCTGTTGTAGAAGTAGGCAAATTCGATACCGATGGCACCCGAACCTACGACCACCATTTTCTTAGGCTGCTTGTCCAAGGTCATCGCCTGGCGGTACCCGATGATTTTCTTGCCGTCCTGTGGAAGGTTTGGCAATTCGCGTGAGCGAGCACCTGTGGCAATGATAATATGATTTGCGCTATAGATGGTCTCTTTGCCATCCGCTGCGGCTACCGCTACTTTCTTGCCTGGCTTAACAGTACCATAGCCGTCTAGAACGGTGATTTTGTTTTTCTTCATTAAGAATTGGACACCGCCACTCATACCGTTGGCCACCTCACGTGAGCGCTTTACTACCGCGCCGAAATCCTTGTCGTACTCCTTGATATTGATCCCGAAGTCTTCTGCGTGTTTTACGTATTCAAATACTTGGGCACTCTTTAGCAATGCCTTGGTTGGAATACAACCCCAATTCAAACAAACACCACCGAGGTTTTCTTTCTCAACCACCGCAGTCTTTAGGCCCAATTGTGAGGCGCGAATCGCAGTTACATATCCACCCGGGCCTGAGCCCACAACTATTACGTCAAAATCCATGAAGATGTGTTTTTAATGAGGGTGCAATTTACATCGGAATCCTTAACGCTTCCGCATCGCAATACAGGATATCTCAACATTTACATTTTTCGGCAGCGTCTTCACTGCCACGGTCTCGCGCGCCGGGTATGGCTCATGGAAATAGCGGCCGTAAACCTCGTTGACATTGGGGAACAAATCCATGCTGCTCAAAAAGATCGACGTCTTGACCACACAGGATAAATCGGCACCTGCCGCAAGCAATACTGCCTGCAGATTATTGAGTACGCGCTCGGTCTCTTCTTCAATGGAATTTCCTAGGGCCAATTCCCCCGTATGCGGATCCATCGCAATCTGACCTGAGGTAAAAATCATGTCCCCGTAGGTGATGCCGGCGCTATACGGGCCGATAGCGGGCGCCAAGCCCTTTCCTTCAACTGCTTTTTTCATGAGTGATCGAGTATTTGTTCTATGATTAAGGTCCAATTTAACCCATATTTGCGTGCATGAAAGTCCTCCTCGTTGACAATTACGACAGTTTTACCTACAACCTCGTTCATTACTTGGAACAATTGGGCATTACCGTCGTAGTCCTGCGCAACGACGACCCCGACCTTCTTTCACTCGACCTGAGCACCTTCCACGGCTTGGTGCTCAGTCCCGGCCCCGGCCTCCCCTCGGAAAGCGGCCAGCTCATGGCCATCATTTCCAAAGCTTACGGCACCTTACCCATCCTCGGCGTTTGCCTAGGCATGCAAGCCTTGGCCGAGCACAGCGGTGCCAACTTATATAATCGAGAGGGCGTGATGCACGGACGAACCACTGAGCTAGAGTTGGGCGAGCCGAGCGTTTTGCTGCAAGGCGTTCAAAACCTTCAGGTGGGACTTTACCACAGCTGGGCCGTCGATCCCAATACGTTACACGATTGGAACCTCTGCGCCGTGGCCTTGAGCGATGGTGCCCCCATGATCATCGAGCGCCCTTCAGATAAAGTCTTCGCGGTCCAATTCCATCCCGAAAGCGTCCTCACCCCCGAAGGGTTGCGCATGATGGAGAACTGGGTAAAAGTATTGGCCTAGAAATCGATGGCCGTTCGGCGGCGCTGGGCTTTCACCTGGCGGAACTGCTGATTCTTTAGATTAATCCCGATCATATACGAGCGCGTATTTCCGAACGGCACCCACGAGATGTTCATCTGCCAGCAGTGCAAATCCCGAACGGCACGAAGGGTGGTAAAGGCGGCCGTGCGCTGCGCAATGTCTACCCCAGTTTGGTAGTTGAGCGACCAATGATCTGTGGGTTGGTACGAACCGCTCAAGCTCAAAGAATGTGCGGAAAACTCATGCATGAATTGGGGTGCATCGTCCCCGGCCAAAGCCTCTTCGACATTCGTCACAATGCGGAAATCATAGCGAATATTCACGTCCCAATCCGAACGCAGCCCTACCACATCCGGGTAATGGTAATAATCAATATCACCTTCGGTAAAGGCCCCACCCCGCTGCTCATACATGATGGGCTGGCGGCTATTTTTGCGGTTGCTATGCAGCTGAGTGGACGCCGAAAACTGCGAAGTTCTGTGGATCAAAGGCGCTTGGCCCATCGTAAAAGCTAAGGCAGCAATGCGGTCCCCATTTTGGTCGTAGCCATAAGGGTCGAATTGGCCCTGGTAACTCAAACGCAATTTCTTGTTGAACAATGCGCTCTGCGCCACTACGCGCACCACATTCCAATTATACCCGTTGCTCGCATTCATATTGTAATTCGTGCTCACGTTAAAGCGCTCCAAGATGCTGATCTTCTTCGTCGCCCCGGTAGTATCCGCGCGGTCCACCACCTTCGCCTCGAGGTTATTGTCCAAGTTAAAGGTGATCGTCCCGTTGCTCCCGCGCCCCGGCGACCCGTACAGGAATCCGTTGTACCTGTTGTAATACAGCTCGTTGCCCAAGGTATCCGTGAAGTTCTGGTAATAATTCCACTGTTCAGCCCCAAAATCCGGTCGGTAATTGACCGTGGCACGCGGAGTAATCATGTGACGCACCGCCTTCACCGGCCCTCTCGAGAAAAGGAATGTCCCGTAAATCTTCGTGTTGAACGAGGCATTCATCCCGAAATCTCGCACCGCCGTAAACCCAGGAATGGTATCGGTCAACGTCGCCTTATTCAGGGTTGGATCGAAGGTATAATCATACTGTTGGAAGTACCAGCGCTCGGTAATGTTGGCATTCGGGCTAAACGTGATGTATTTAAAGAGCGTCGCATTGGAACTGATCGACGCCGTGTGTTTCAAACCATATTGTCCATAATCGCCCAGTACATCGCGCCAATCGTAATTATTTAGGGTGTCCAATTGTTCCGTGATGGTCCCTAGGTTCCCTTTCAATCGGCCCTCAGCCACCGAACTCATATTGACCCCCACCTTATCGTACCATTGGCTCTTCCCATCGTTCGTCTTCAATGGAAAAAAGCGTGGCACGTTCAAGCTCGCCTTCGGGAGCGTGGTAGTAAACGCCTGTGTACCATTATTTTGGCTATGGTTCCCACTCACCGTCAAATTCGCCGCGCCCAATTTCTGATTGTAAGTAATGCTCGAATTCATCGTGTTGTTCGTGGTCGTCATGTTCCCGCTCAACAGGTCCTCTGGATTCGCGCTGTTCTTGAAAAAATTTGGGTTCTGAAGATTGACCTGCGCGCTAAACTTACGGGTGGGATGTGCCTTAGGATCCTGATTGTGCGTCCAGCGAATGGAGAAATTCTTGGTGATATTGTACCCTCCAAACTGCTCAAATATGGGCAGCCCCTGCTTCTGGTATCGGTACTGGTAGGCAAAGTTGCCGTTGTATTTATAGCGCTTGCGGTAGTTCGTCGTGGCGCCCAACGCCCAAGAGCCACGCAAATACAAATCTCCACGCAACGCGAGGTCGAAATATTCGTTAATGGGAAAATACCAACCGCCGTTTACTATCCCTACCCCTTGGGTCGGACTGTTTTGGAAGCTCGGCATGAGCAAACCTGAAATGCTCGGTTTCTCAATATTCGTCGGAAAATACCCATAAGGAATGATCAGCGGCGTAGGAATGCCGAAAAACTCGAAGTGCGCCGGCCCGGTAATGATGCGCTCGCCCAGCTCTACCTTGCTCTTATTCGTCTTGATCTGAAAATGCGGCTCCTCATGTGAACAGGTCGTAAAGCCGGTCCCGGCCATGTACATGGTATTCGAATCCACCTTCTTAACCGCCTGACCGTTGAGGAAATTCTCCCCTTCTTGGGTCAATACTTCGGTAATTCGTGCCTTATCCGTGGTCCAATTATAGGCGATCTCTCCCAAATAAAAAGTGCGCTCTCCGTCTTGAAAAACAGGACGTTGCGTCCATGAACCGTCCGGTAATTGGATCCCCCTAGCTTCTACCCTATGCTCTTCCCAATAGATTTTGGCGTACCCCGCACTCAACTGCGTTTCACCAAAACTGATCTGTACCTCGTTGAATAATTCTACCGTACCAGCAGCCACATCTGAAGCGATAGAATCCTTGGCAGTGTAGTCAATAGGCTGCTCCTGCCCAACCGTTGAAAACGGTGCACAAAATGTGAGCAAAAAAACCAATGCGGAAAGACGCTGATACACCCGGATACGTAATTTGCATGTAAGTTTCAAAGGTAAAACGAATGTTGATGCGCCTTGGTATGATGGGTCCAAGTTTTAAAGGTTTTAGAATCGCCGCTTTAGCCGTGCTTTTCACCGTGGCCGCCGCTTTCAATCCACGCCCATTTGCGGCCGAGGAGGAAGGGGTCAACATCATCGTGATCGATCCTGGGCACGGCGGTAAAGATCCGGGCAACCTCGGCACCGGCCGATATAAGGACCGCGAAAAGGACGTGAGCTACGACGTGAGCCTTTTGGTGAAGCAATACATCGAAGAAAACCTACCGGGCACCAAAGCCATCCTCACACGCGACGATAACCAGTTCATCGAGCTCTACCAACGCACCGTCATCGCCAATCGTGCCAATGCCGACCTGTTCATCTCCATCCACTGTAACGCCAACGACAACCACAGCGCCTACGGTACGGAGAGCTTTGTCCTCGGTATGGGAGAAAAAGACCAACGTCTCAACAAGACCGCACAGCTCGAAAATGCGGCCAGGTTATTGGAGGACAACTGGGAGAGCAACTATGAAAAGCTCGACGCCTCTAACCCCGCTGCCATTATCGCCCTGCGCGCGTACCAGGATGCCTTCTTGGAGCAGAGCATCAGCATCGCCGATGAGATTCAGCATCAGTTTGAAGGCCGGGTGAAACGCCGCAACCGCGGAGTAAAGCAACAGCCCCTTGCTGTGCTTAGAGGGTCCACCATGCCGGCCGTCCTCGTCGAACTAGGCTTCTTAACCAATCCTGGAGAGGAAGATTTCTTGCAAAGCACCCGAGGAAAAGAATTACTGGCCAGTGCCATCTACCGGGCCATCAAAGAATACAAGTACAAACGTGAGAGCCGCGATGCAATGATTCAAGGCGTCGAAGGGCAAACCTCCATTTTTGACCAAATAGAAGAGGCACCCCCGACCACTACTACAGAGAACACAACACCCTCACAAGCTGCCGTAGCCGTCGAACAAGCCCCAGCACCCGTAACCACCGCTCCAGCCCCTGCTGTACCTTCTTCCCTGTTCTTTGCCGTGCAATTGGCCGTGAGTCGAAATGATTTGGCCTGTGCCCCAGAAAACTTTAAAGGGCTCGAAGGCGTTTGGAAAGAAGAGCAATATGGCTTGTTTAAGTATTACTGCGGGAAAATCAGTACCTTCAAAGAGGTGGAGGCTTTAAAAACAACTGTCGTAGAGCATTTCCCAGATGCCTACATTGTGGCCTTCGAAAAAGACCGGAAAATAGACCTAAATGAGGCCAAAAAGCGGGCTCCTTAATGTATTTTAGCAACAAATCACTGCCATTTTGAAAACGGAATTTAAAATAGGACTTGCCTTTGTTTTAGGCTTTCTCTTGTTGTATTGGGGAGTTAACTTCTTAAAAGGAGAGGACGTCTTCAGCACTCAAAAAAAATTCTATGTGATCTATGACAATACCGAAGGCTTAATGGCAACCCGCCCAGTAACCATTAACGGATACCAGATTGGCCAGGTGAACAACATCGCCTTCCACCCTGATCAAAGCGGTCGTTTGGTCGTGACCTTGCAGGTAAGTGACGAATTCCCCATTACACAAGGAACCGTTTCTAAAATCTACTCCGCCTCCATCATGGGTGAAAAGAGCATTTCCCTCCACACCAAGAAGGGCGCCCCCTTAGCCTTGAGTGGAGATACCCTTATGGGTGATACCGAAAGAGACTTGACGCAAGAGGTAAACATGCAATTGGCCCCTATTAAAGCGCGTACCGAAGAACTTCTCGGAACATTGGATACCGTCATTGGCTTGGCCAGCGGCTTCCTCGACCAGCGCACCTCGGACAACTTCAAATCGACCATTGAAAGCATTGAGAAGACCTTCCAAAGCGTACAAGAAAGTGCTTCTGAAATCAGCGAATACCTCAGCGACAACAAAGGCAACTTCGATGCCGTGAGCGAAAACTTCCGTTTGCTCAGTGAGGAATTGGCCGCGAACAGCTCCAATATTAGCGCAACCATCAAAAACGTTGAGGCCATTTCGGATTCGCTCGCCAACGCACGTTTGACCGAAACCGTCAACAATATGGAAAGTATCACGGCACGCTTTGACCGCTTAATGGCGGAACTCGAGACCGGCCAAGGGGCGGCTTCAAAAATCATTTACGACGAAGATGTCTATGCCAACCTCAAGCAGGCCACGGAAAACTTGAACCGCCTGTTGCTCGACATCAAATACAACCCAAACAAATACTTGCACGTGAGTGTCTTTGGCTCTCGCACCCGATACACCGAGGAGGAGATTCAGGCCATAGAGCGTGATATTCAAAGTAAACAAGAGGATTGATGAGCTTTTTACCACAATTGGTATTTGCCGCCGTACTCATTGCTGCCATCTGGAGATTTTCCAAAAAAGCCGGGGCTATTGCCCGCAACATCCATCTCGGTAAAGCACAAAATAGAACCGACAATCCCGGCGCTAGACGTGCCAACATGTTGCGCGTGGCCTTTGGCCAAAGCAAGATGCAAGCTCGACCCGTGGCTGGAGTGCTTCACTTCATCGTCTATGCCGCTTTTTTGATCATCAACATTGAGGTGCTCGAAATCATCGTGGACGGCCTGTTCGGCACACATAGATTTTTCGCGCCCTTCCTGGGCAACGCCTACCCTATAATCATCGGCTTTTTTGAAATCCTCGCCGTGCTCACGGTCGTGGCAGTGCTCATTTTTTGGTGGCGACGCAATGTGGCGAAGCTTGACCGCTTCCACAAACCTGAAATGAAAGGTTGGGCCTTTACAGATGCCAACAACATTTTGTACATCGAGGTTGCCTTGATGTTTGCGCTGTTGAACATGAACGCCGTAGAGAGCCTGTTGCCTGATGGCCACGAAGCCTTTATCATTTCAAATAGCATTGCACCACTGTGGAGCGGATTATCCGAGGCAACCCTTCACCTGTTGGAGCGTGGCTTTTGGTGGGTACATATCGTGGGCATCCTCGCCTTTTTGAACTACCTGCCCTACTCTAAGCACTTTCACATCATTCTCGCGTTCCCGAACACGTACTACGCCAACCTTAAAGCCAAAGGCCAGTTTGAGAACAATGGTGCTGTAACCAAGGAGGTCGCACTAATGATGGACCCGACTGCAGATCCTTTCGCTGCCCCAGCTCCCGATGCAGAGGCACCGGTGGAGCGCTTCGGCGCAAAGGATGCGACAGATCTGAGCTGGATCAACCTCATGAATGCCTACACCTGCACGGAATGTGGTCGTTGTACAAGCGAATGTCCGGCGAACCTCACCGGCAAGAAGCTAAGTCCACGCAAAATCATGATGGACACGCGCGATCGCATTGAGGAGATCGGGCAAAATATGGATGCCAACGGCGGAACCTTCCAAGAGGACGGCAAGAGCTTATTAGGTGATTATATTACCCCAGAAGAAATTTGGGCCTGTACCAGCTGTAACGCTTGCGTGCAAGCCTGTCCCGTAGATATCGATCCGTTGAACATCATCATGAAGCTTCGCAACTATGCGACCATGGAAGAAAGCAGTGCGCCTTCTGAGCTCAATGCCATGATGACCAACGTAGAGAACAATGGCGCCCCGTGGCCGTTCTCTCAAATGGATAGAGCGAATTGGACCAACGAATAACTCAAAACCCAAATAACAAACAGTAATTCTTTCAACGCGTCAAACACAACACATGGAAAAAAGCGCAAACGCACACATCGACAACCTATTACGCGAAGCCTCAGAAGATGGACAGAAAATTTCTCCCATGCTTCCTGAAGATATCAAGAATTACCTCATCGACATTGATGGCACCATCTGTGACGATATTCCCAACGAAGAACCAGAGCGCATGGCCACAGCCAAGCTGTACCCGGATGCTTTGGACACGTTGAACAAATGGTACGACGAAGGACACGTGATCACGTTCTTCACCTCTCGTACCGAAGACCACCGCGAAGTCACTGAGAAATGGCTCAAAGAAAATGGCTTCAAATGGCACGGCCTATTGATGGGCAAGCCACGCGGCGGAAACTACCACTGGGTGGACAACCACATTGTACGCGCCACGCGCTATGTAGGGAAATTCACGGAATTGGTCGAAAAAGAAACCACTATCCAAGTATTTGAAGAGTAACCCATGAGTACACTCCACGTTCCCACGCTGGCCCAAATGACGGCCGAAGGCAAGGCCCCAGAAGTTTTGTTCTGGGTAGGCTGTGCCGGAAGCTTTGACGACCGCGCGAAGAAAATCACCAAAGCCTTCGCCAAAATCCTACAACACGTAGGCGTTTCATTTGCCGTATTGGGAACTGAAGAAGGGTGCACGGGAGATCCAGCCAAGCGCGCCGGTAACGAGTTCCTCTTCCAAATGCAGGCAATGATGAACATTCAGGTGCTCAATGGCTACGAAGTGAAACACATCGTCACCACCTGTCCGCACTGTTTCAACACACTCAAAAACGAATATCCCGAGCTCGGCGGCAACTTTACCGTAGAACACCACAGCCAATTCCTCAATGGACTCCTAAAAGCTGGAAGATTGAAAATTGAGGGCGGCCAGTTCCGCGGGAAGAAAATCACCTTCCACGATCCGTGTTACCTCGGACGTGCGAACGGTGAGTATGAAGCGCCGC
>JAURAE010000169.1 GCA_030829675.1 Schleiferiaceae bacterium | reverse complement strand
CATCAATATTAATGACTTGATTATTTTCAAAAGAACCAATGCCATTAAAAACATTAATTTTGTTTTTAGACATTAAATATTCAATTCCTTTGGTTGTTTGTTCTACAACCTGGTTTTTTCTAGAAATCATTTTATTTAAATCCACTTTAATTGAACCCTCAATTTCAATACCGTGGGTTGAAAAATTATGCAAAGCTTCATGATAATGGTGAGAAGAATCTAATAATGATTTAGATGGAATACATCCAACGTTTAGACAGGTACCACCTAATGTATTATATTTTTCAACAATAGCTGTTTTCATACCCAATTGCGCGCATCTTATAGCACAAACATATCCTCCGGGTCCTGAACCAATTACAACAACATCAAAATGCTCCATTTTTTCTTTTTTTCAAAAATACAAATGTTTTAATTTATTTCATAAATCAATTACCTTTTAATTGAACTAAATTATATATTAGCTAGATGACTAAAGCAGGTGAAAAAAATCAGAAAAAAATTAATTTATCATTAAATGAGTCGTTATTTCCAATAGTTCTTCTTATAATATTTTTAACGTTTAATGTTTATGTATATGGAGATGATGCCATGGGAGGTTCAA
>JAURAE010000168.1 GCA_030829675.1 Schleiferiaceae bacterium | reverse complement strand
TTGATGCAGGTGCAGATGATTATATAACTAAACCCATTAAACCAAAAGTTTTGGTTAGTAAGGTGAAATCACTTCTAAGAAGATTAAAGGCAAAAAACGAGACAGATACTAGTGTAATAGTAGGAAACATTACCATTAATAGAGACGAATATGTAATATTTAAAGGGAAAGAAAGAATATTTTTACCCAGAAAGGAATTTGAATTATTCTCTTTATTAACATCAAAGCCAGGTAAAGTCTTTAAAAGAGAGGCCATTTTAGACAGCGTTTGGGGAAATGAAGTTGTTGTAGGAGGAAGAACCATTGATGTTCACATCAGAAAATTAAGAGAAAAAATTGGAGACGATTATTTCAAAACTGTAAAAGGCGTTGGGTATAAGTTTGTAATAGAAGGAACAGACAACTAAATTTTCTTAGTCATGAAGCTAAAAAAAACGTATTCATTTACATTGTGGTCTGCGATATACTTAACCATATCTATAGGATTAACAACCGCTATCTTTTTTTATTATTTAAAAGAAGACAATGAATATGTGGGTCTAATCTTTCTTATTCTCCTAACGTTTATAATTTCTTTTTTTATTATTCAATACAGAACAAAACGATATATTTTTAAAAGAATAAGAAAA
>JAURAE010000167.1 GCA_030829675.1 Schleiferiaceae bacterium | reverse complement strand
CCATTTTTTTTGAGTAAAAAATTTAAACATTAATTATCTTAAAAAATTATCTGCATAAGATTTTTTAACTATTTTTCTTTTTCTTGGCTCTATTATTTCAAAATCTATTTTATTTTTTTTAGCATAATTAATAGCTAATTCTTTTGATGAAAATTCTAATTTTAATTCAGTATATGTATCAGAAGAGCTTTCCCATCCCATTAAAGGATTATTTGTTGGATCTTTAGTTTCATATTCTAAAATCCATTTGTCAGTTTTACCAGTGCCAGACTGCATAGGATTTTTATTAGGTATATAGATTTTAGCTTTTCTCATAAATGGTCGGAGTGGCAGGATTCGAACCTGCGACCCTCTGGTCCCAAACCAGATGCGCTACCAGGCTGCGCTACAATCCGCATGGAGTACTAATACAGCACTTATTTAATATTTCAAAGGATAAAGATTGTCAAAATAAAGGTAATTTTAATAAAATCTGATATATAAAAACAATGATTATTGAGTGCACTAATTGCAATAAAAAATTTGAAGTTGACCCTGAGTTAATCCCTGAAAAAGGTAGATCTATTCAATGTGGATCATGTAACCATAAATGGTTCTATAAAAAGGATACTCAAGAGAAAATATTAGAAACTAAC
>JAURAE010000166.1 GCA_030829675.1 Schleiferiaceae bacterium | reverse complement strand
AAGGGTATCTCTAGCGCCTAGTCCGGCAGGTAATAAGCCAAAGGCGCTACCTGCTTTCATGATGGCATTCCAAAGGGTCTCGGCTACTGCATTTGGCACGTACAGTTCGAAACCTCCTGCACCGGTGTACCCTGTGGCGGAAATAATCACATCATTGATTCCAGCCATGCTTCCTACGGTAAAACTGTAGTATTTAATATCGGCTAAATCAATCTCCGTTAATGTCTGCAATAGCGGGATGGCATTAGGGCCTTGTACGGCTAACAAACTATAGTCGTCGCTTTCATTGCGCAATTCTACGTCGAACTGCGGTGCGTAATGCATAAGATGGTTCCAGTCTTTCTCCATGTTTGATGCATTTACAACCAACATGAAATGCTGCGCGGAGAAGCAGTACACCAATAAATCGTCGACAATACCGCCCTGTGCATTGGGCATGCAGCTGTATTGAATCTTTCCGGGTAATAATCGGCTAACGTCATTCGTCGTTACCATTTGTAAAAAGTCCAATGCCTGCGGCCCTTCGACAAAAAATTCGCCCATATGACTTACATCGAACATACCCACTGCCTCACGGACAGCAGCATGCTCTAATTTCAGTCCATTGTATTGCACAGGCATGTTGTACCCCGCAAACG
>JAURAE010000165.1 GCA_030829675.1 Schleiferiaceae bacterium | reverse complement strand
TGTAGGAAAAAAGAAGACTTGAATTCATTTTTAAACACAGTTTATTATTTCAGAATTTTGGTTACAAATTTGTGCAAAAAATAACATTTTTTCAAAAATAAAATTTACTTATTATTTTTTGAAAAAGAAATAAAAAAAAATTCATTAATTTTTACTTATAATTTTTCATTTTGAATTTTTAAAAAAATTAAAAAAATATTTTATGATGAAATGTTAGAAATGGCATCTTTAGGTTCAAAAGTTATGCAACCAACTTCTGTACAAGACGCAAAATTGAGTAAAATAGATATAAAAGTTAAATCCTCATTTGTTTCAAAATCAGGAACATTAATTACTAATTCATCAAAAGCTTTTAGTGATCAAATCATAACTGGAATTTCATCAACTAAAAATGATGCAAAAATTACAATTGAAGGAGTTAAAGACAGGCCAGGAGTAGCAGCATCTATTTTTAAACCTCTATCTCAAAACTTGATAAATGTAGATATGGTTGTTCAAAATATTTCATTAAATAGCAAAGAAACAGACTTAACTTTTACAATTAAACTTGAAGATTTAAAGAAAACAGAGAAAATTATAAAACAAAATAAAAAAATTTCTTTTAGAAAGTTTACACATGATAGTAAAGTTTCTAAAGTGTCAATTGTAGGGGTAGGA
>JAURAE010000164.1 GCA_030829675.1 Schleiferiaceae bacterium | reverse complement strand
CACAGGAGTATTGCACAATTGGACCCACAACCTCACTTTATCGCAGTCGATGGGAACCGATTTCATCCCTATCAAAACATCCCTCACCACTGCCAAGTCAAAGGAGACGCTACTTACCAGAACATCGCAGCCGCTTCGGTCCTCGCAAAAACCTACCGAGACGATCTTATGCGTGAACTCGCACTGGCCCATCCACACTACGGTTGGGAGCGCAACGCCGGCTATCCTACTAAAGGACATCGCGAAGGCATAAAGACGCACGGTGCTACGGAACACCACCGCAAAAGCTTCCAACTTCTACCGAGCCAATTGAACCTATTCGATTTGTGAAAAACTGTAGGATTTACACCCTAAAGTAGTGCAAACGGCAGCGTAGCTTTAGGTATAAATTCGCCACAAATGAAATTGGTCAAATTCAGTGCATTACTTCTTGTAGCAATCGTCTTTACACAATGTGGTAAGGATGCCGCGCCTGTCTCCGCTCCCGCAATGTTGCCCGTGGATGCACCACTCATTGTACGTATTAATGACGCTGAAAAATTCACAGCCTTTTCTGACTCCGTTTCCCTACCCTATGTACAAGCCATTGATGTCGCTATTCTAAATAAATACAGCAATGGACCTTGGACCGGTGCGTTAGTTGCCTCTGGGGCGGATAAATT
>JAURAE010000163.1 GCA_030829675.1 Schleiferiaceae bacterium | reverse complement strand
CAAACCATGCAAAATCACCCACATGCTTCTCCAAAACTTGCTTTGCAAGTAGGCATTTCAGAGTGGGATAAGTAAAAGGGGGTTCGTATATTTACCAAAAAGGAAATCATGACACAAGAAAAAGCAGATTTAATTAATCGTTTGGTTGAAGTTGAAGAACAAATTCAAGATCTATGGGAATTCCACCCAGATAATCCTAATGCGGTTGATGTTGTTACTAAATTTAACGATTTACAACGTGAAGCCCATAGTTTAGAAAGTTATCTTGAGACTCTTTGGTCACCCGAAGACGAAGAAGACGTTATTTAATATTAAGGTATGCCCCGGTGGTGGAATTGGTAGACACGCCGGACTTAAAATCCTGTGGACAGTAATGTCCGTGCCGGTTCGATCCCGGCCCGGGGTACAAAGTAGGGGAGTTAAACGTAAAACCCTAAGAATACAATCGACGGATTGCTTAGGTAGGGACCATGATGCTGGAAGCGCGCTAAAGTGGTGAAGCCCCTCAATATATTGGAAGAGGCAGTTCAAGCTGTAATTGGGAAGTAGAGAGAATTAATTAGCGAAAAAAGGTTTGTAGTAGCTAGGCGTCTCTAATTGCACCCAATCAGAAACCTCGAAAGACCCAGAGCCTCTTCCTTTTTTATGGACTCGTAGCTCAGCTGGATAGAGCA
>JAURAE010000162.1 GCA_030829675.1 Schleiferiaceae bacterium | reverse complement strand
TTGGCCCAATTGTTCTCTGTTCGAATTGAAATGAAACAGATCGGCGCACGCCAGGAAGCCCAACGTTTGGGTGGGATCGGGTCGTGTGGTCGTGAGCTTTGTTGTTCAACATGGCTTAGTGATTTCCGCAGTGTGAATACTGCGGCGGCGCGTTATCAGCAGCTCAGTTTGAAT
Organism: Schleiferiaceae bacterium; assembly: GCA_030829675.1. Taxonomy (GTDB): domain Bacteria; phylum Bacteroidota; class Bacteroidia; order Flavobacteriales; family Schleiferiaceae; genus UBA10364. Next base: position 501 of record JAURAE010000162.1, on the reverse strand, counting down.
CCGCAGAAGTTGGCGGGCCAGTGTGGGAAGCTGAAGTGTTGTTTGAACTATGAATTGGACAGCTACATCGAAGCAGTGAAACGTTTCCCATCACCTTCAAAGAAACTCAAGCTCGCGAAAGGCGTGGCGTTCTTCCAGAAAATGGATATTTTCAAGGAGATGCTGTGGTATTCGCTCGATAGCGATCCTAACAACTGGGTGCCATTAAAGCTTGACCAAGTCCTTGAGATTTTAGAAGCGAATAAAAAAGGAGAAACTCCAGACGACCTTGCAGAATTTGCCTACGTTGAGCAGCCTAAGGTGAAAGCTGAGGTAGCGGTGGCCGATTTTGTGGGCGGTAGCGCCGAAGATAGCATTACGCGTTTCGATCAACCAAAAGGTCGTAACAACCGCGGTGGACGCAATAGAAATCGTGGCGGACGCAACCGAAGTGGCAAAAAGCCAAATGCACCGAAAAAAGCAGAATAATGCCCTTTTTAGCGCAAAAAAACATGAAAACAG
>JAURAE010000161.1 GCA_030829675.1 Schleiferiaceae bacterium | reverse complement strand
CACCATGATGTCCGATTCCGTATCCGGACTCACTACATATGCATTGCCGTTAGAGGCCATGTCAACAACACCCTCGGTTAAAGTTGAGGTGTATTTCAGTTTGTATTTGAATCGATCGACCATCAAAATGGTACCGCTACGCTCCATATCGGAGAGTGCCATTTCAATTTTAGCCTTCACCATCTCGGGCTTGTATCCCAGTTGCGAGGCCAGTTGTTTGTAGTTGAATTTTCGAGCGGGGTATTTGCGAAAAACACCCTCGAGTTGTTGTGCGTAGGCTTTGATGTCTACGCTTTGCGAACGCTTGTTGGCCCGCTTATTGTGCTTTCTTGCCATATGTTTAGTAAAGATATGCTTTCTGTTTTCAACCTATTTGAACCTGCGTATCTTTAAAACGTTACTTGTACACTATGAAACTCTTATCCATTGCCATCACTTTAGGCCTTTCTTTATCTGTTTTTGGAGGTCATGCCGTCGGCTTAAACTCCATTGAAAACGACTCTTTACCGCCCATTAAAGTCGTTGAACGTTTAGATACCAATGTCGCAGCACCGGCCGAAGAAGCCGTGAGATTTAGCGATAAACAGCAGATGGTACTCTCGTCTGTTAAGATTTCAAAAATTATTACCCAATTGGAAAACAGTGAATTGAGCCAGGAAGAGGCACAAGGGACTAT
>JAURAE010000160.1 GCA_030829675.1 Schleiferiaceae bacterium | reverse complement strand
TAGAATTATTGCTAAGACTAAATCTGGCAAATCAGCATCTTTAACTCTTGAAACTATTCATGGTGAAGTTAAAGTTGAAAATGTAAGGATAGATAAAATTAATTCAATATTAGTATAATTGTTCATAACCTGGAAGGGGGCTTCGGCCCCTAACCAAATGCCTCGGTGGTGGAATAGGTAGACACGCCGGACTTAAAATCCTGTGGGCTGTAGAGCCCGTGCCGGTTCGACCCCGGCCCGAGGTACTAAAAAAATAAAAGACATGACATTTAAAAATTTAAGTTTTACCGACCATCCAGTTATACCTGGAGCAATTCAAGCAGCTATTATTTGTAATAATGGCAAAAGAATTAGCATTGTAGCTGGAACTAATTTATACAGTCATAGTAAAGGCGGAATAAGAGCTGCTGTTGATAATCCAGAAGAAGTGATTAGCTTCGAGGTCCTTGTAGAGGGTGAGGAAGATGTGAGAGGTTTTCAAAGTAGGCAAGATATAGATAATATACTTGCTGTGAATAATCTCTAGAAAACAGGGACCAGTAGCTCAGCTGGATAGAGCATCTGCCTTCTAAGCAGACGGTCGCAGGTTCGAGTCCTGCCTGGTTCACACATTGATCTATGGTGTAATTGGCAACACGACAGATTTTGGTTCTGTAATTTAAGGTTCGAGTCCTTATAGATCAACACCCGGACGTATCCCCTCGGTCTTATACGCCGCAGAAAGGGTAATTGGTCACATGTGGGTTAACCCCCACCGTCCGGACCCGTGATATACTGTAAGGTGTTGAAATTGGC
>JAURAE010000015.1 GCA_030829675.1 Schleiferiaceae bacterium | reverse complement strand
CCTAGTTTGGCTTCGAATGCGTTGGCGGGGCGACGTCGTATTGCCATTCGCCCTACAGCACAGTTCAATGATAAGGATGTCGATCAGCTCATTCAACATGAGGCTTTTGTGCACGTTGCGACGTCCATCAATGGTCATTTACAACCGTATTTAAAGATATTGGTCGAAGGGCATGCCGGTACTACTGCGACGCAGGAGGGATTGGCGGTTTTTGCTGAGTTCATCACTGGAAATATTGATTTAGACCGATTACGCCGATTATCAGATCGCGTCATCGCTATTCAGCACGCCATTGATGGTGCTGATTTTATCGATGTGTATCGTTACTTCTTAGAAAAAACGGATCACCCTGAGCAGTCCTTTCAGAACGCCAAGCGTGTGTTTAGAGGTGGTGTGATGACCGGTGGGGCGCCTTTTACCAAGGATATCGTCTACCTCGAAGGATTGGCTGATGTTCACAATTTCTTGCGCCTGGCGGTGGCTAAGGGCAAGTTCGATTACCTGGATCTGTTGTTTGTTGGCAAGCTGAATATTGCAGATTTACCTACCCTGAAAAAGCTTTCTGAGCTGGGTATAGTGGCGCCGCCTACTTATATGCCGCCTTGGATTACTGATAAGCGTTATTTATTGTCTTATTTGAGCTATTCCTCTTTTTTGACGACGTTCGATTCTTCGTTATCGTCGCCGTTCTACGAGAAGATTTTTGATAAATACGATTAAGGAAATTGGTCCCTAAAATCGTAACTTAAACAACGGCTCAATTGCCCTTCTCCACCATGGAACTTAGTGATATTGATAAAATCGAGTTGGCGTATTTGCAATTCGAAGATTACCTCGACCTCAAGGAGGTCATGGTCAGCGCCTATACCTCGATGCCAAATTCTTATTGGAAGGAGCATCACATCAAAAGCCTACTGCGAAAATTTCCAGAGGGTCAGGTCGTCATCAAGGTCAATGGGAATATTGCGGGCTGCGCGTTGTCCATTATCGTTGATTTTGAGAAGTACGATGCCAATCACAGCTATGCCGATATCACAGCGAATTATACGTTCGATTCGCACGACGCACAGGGTGATGTACTCTATGGCATTGATGTGTTTATCAAGCCAGATTATCGTGGGCTGCGCCTTGGAAGAAGGCTCTATGATTATCGAAAGGAACTCTGTGAAAAACAGAATCTGCGAGGAATAGCGTTTGGTGGCCGTATACCGAATTATCATAAGTATTCAGATAGTTTGACGCCCAAGCAGTATATAGACAAGGTCAAGAGCAAGGAGATTCATGATCCTGTTCTGAATTTTCAGATCTCCAATGATTTTCACCCCACGCGTGTTTTAAAGGGATACTTGGAGGGGGATTCAGATTCGCAAGAATATGCCGTTCTCTTAGAATGGGACAATATTTACTACGAGAAACCTGTCGTTTCCGCAGAGAGTAGTAAGACCGTGGTGAGATTGGGTCTGGTTCAATGGCAGATGCGCGCTTACGAGAACATTGATGCATTACTGCAACAGGTTGAATATTTTATTGATACCGTCTCGGGGTACCGCTCGGACTTTGCTCTTTTTCCGGAGTTTTTCAATGCCCCGTTGATGGCGCAATACAACCACATGAGCGAGGCACAGGCGATAAGGGAATTGGCCCAATACACCGACGATATCGTTCAGAAATTCTCAAACCTTTCCATTTCGTACAACATCAATATTATCGCGGGGAGCATGCCGGAAATTCGGGATAATGTCCTCTACAATGTGGGGTATTTGTGTAAGCGTGATGGGACGGTAGAGCGTTATGAGAAAATTCATGTAACCCCCGATGAGGCAAAGGTTTGGGGCATGCAAGGAGGCAAGGAGCTCAAGGTATTTGATACCGATTGTGGTAAAATAGGCATCCTCATTTGTTACGATTCGGAATTCCCTGAGCTCAGCCGATTGTTGGCAGATGAAGGCATGGATATCCTTTTTGTGCCGTTTTTGACGGATACGCAGAATGGGTACTCGCGGGTGCGCCATTGTGCGCAGGCACGTGCCATTGAGAATGAATGCTATGTGGCCATTGCTGGAAGTGTCGGCAACCTTCCAAACGTTCATAATATGGACATACAGTTCGCGCAGTCCATGGTCTTTACTCCGTGTGATTTCTCCTTCCCAACTAATGGTATTAAAGCGGAAGCAACTCCGAATACAGAGATGATTCTCATCGCTGATGTAGATTTGAGCCTGTTGCGTGAACTGCACCAGTTTGGTAGCGTAAAGAACTTAAAGGACCGTCGTAAGGATGTCTTTGAATTGAAGAAACTGTAATGAAACTCATCACCCTTAAAACCTTTTCAAGCGACATTTCGGCACATTTGCTGAAGACTCGACTAGAGAGTGAAGGGGTGGAGTGTTTTATTTTGGACGAGAATATTGTCCGATTAAATTCTTTCTATGACCTCGCCGTAGGTGGCATCCGTCTTCAAGTTCGTGAGGAAGATTTTCAGCATGCCAAGGAACTCATCGAAGAATGGGAGGCTCGTCCTTATCTGGATGAAGAGGATCATGCGCTCAAATGTCCGAGCTGTCAATCCACTGCGGTATATGCAGGTTTTAAAAGTTTCAAGACGGCGGCAGGGTGGTTAACTTTGGCGATTTCCTTATTACTCGTAGTATATCCGTTTTTCACCAAAACCGTATTTCGGTGTAAGGAGTGTGGAACCGAGTTTGATAAAAACAATGAAGCTAAATAGTTACTTAAAAAGTACGGCCAAGGTCACGGAAATAGGTCTAGGTGCATGGCAATTAGGTGTTGAATCAGGTTGGAAAGGTCTTTCTGAACAAGAGGCTACAGGGTTGGTCCATGCCGCGCTAGATCGTGGGATAAATTTCTTTGATACGGCACCAAATTATGGTCATGGCACAGGAGAAGATCGGCTAGGAAAGGCTCTTCGCGGGGTAGATCGAGATTCTATAGTAATCAATACAAAGTTTGGTCATACGGACCATGGTACGATGAATTATGAGTCGGATTATATACGTACCTCATTGGAGGGGAGTCTGCGAAGATTACAGTTAGACTATGTCGACTCCTTGATTATTCACAACCCTCCCTCGTCTTATTTGAACGGCACTCAAAATGATCATTACGAGATCTTAGAACGCTTGAAGGAAGAGGGAAAAATTAAAGGCTATGGGGCTTCTATTGATACCGCCGATGATCTTCGAATATTAATGGGAACCACGGGCGCGACAGTGGTTGAGGCGTTTTATAACATTCTTCATCAGGATATAGCCCAAGCCTTCGATATTATGAAAGAAAGGGGAGCGGCTGTTATTGCCAAAATCCCACTAGATTCAGGTTGGTTGAGTGGAAAGTATGATGCACAGAGTGTTTTTTCTGGCGTACGTGGACGATGGTCACGAGCAGATATTTCCCAACGTGCCACACTAGTAGATCGGGTTCGGGAGATTATCGGTTCGGAAAAGAATATGGCACAGGCAGCCATTGCCTTTTGTCTGGCGGATCCAGCCGTTACTACCGTTATTCCGGGATGTTTGTCCATAGACCAATTGGACCAAAATATCGCTGCTTCCGAATACCAATTAGCGGAGGAAACGGTCGTTCGACTTCGAGAGTTCTATCAAAATGAGGTGGCGTGCTTGAAGCTTCCTTGGTAATCTACGGCCAATTTTTTGCCTTTCTAAAAACCAAATCATTTGGCTCGGGTTCTAAGGGTAGATCATACTTAAACAAGGTGCCATGAATTCTTCAAAACAGGTATATGTCGTTGGCGCAGGGATCAGTGGATTGATTGCTGCACTCGAGCTTGAACAAGCTGGATTTGAACCCATTATATTGGAAAAATCTGATGGAGTAGGTGGGCGAGTACGAACCGTGGAGATTGAGGGCTATCGCCTAGATATTGGTTTCCAAGTGTTGTTGAGTACCTATCCTCTGGTAAACAAGTACCTTGATATGAATGCGCTTGGGTTACAGAAATTAGCCTCAGGAGCGCAAATCTTGGTGAATGGCAATCGTTATCGTATTGGTGATCCAACGCGTGATCTTGGTGCGTTGTTGCCTACTGTATTTGCAAACATTGGTTCTGTGGCAGATAAGTTTCGAATCTTGCTTTTGAACCAACGGCTCAAGAGGAAGACCATTGAGGAAATCTTTGATTCTACTGAATTTACCACGCTTGAATACCTTGAAGGAATTGGTTTTTCTAAAAAAATCATTGACCGATTCTTCCGGCCATTCTTCGCCGGTATTTTCTTGGAACCGTCATTGCGTACCTCCAGCCGAATGTTTGAATTTGTCTACAAGATGTTCGGTGAGGGCTATGCTACCATTCCGGCCAATGGCATTGGGGCGTTAAGTGAACAGCTCAAATCAAAACTAACGCGCACGGAAATTCGCCTGCAGACTCCAGTGAACCGGGTGACGAATGAAGATATTTACTTGGGCTCCGGCGAGGTTTTGCCGCATACAGGTGTGATTATCACCGGAGATGCTAGTGCCCTTGTACAAAATATGAATGATCAACAGGTTCGTTGGAAGTCGTGTTTGAATCTATATTTCGAGGTAGATAAAACCTCTATACCTGCCCATACCATTGCTCTGATCGCAGATGCGGGCAAAAGAGCCAACAATTTGTACGCCTTTACGGATGCAAAGGGCAGGGAAATAGTATCGGTAACTTGTTTAGAGTACGATGGGCTACCCAGTGACCAAATCCAAAAGGAAGTCGAGGAGGAACTTCGTCAGTACTGCGGGGTAAGTCAATTAAAGCATATTACAACGTTTGATATTCCTCAAGCGCTGCCGGACCTTCAAAATCTAAAGACCACTTCTTCCCCAAGTGAAAGTCAGCTCACGGATCAGATCTTTTTAGCCGGGGATGTACTGTTCAATGGTTCTTTGAATGCAGCGATGGAAAGTGGTCGTTTAGCGGCCGAGGGATTCAAAGAAAAAAGCCAAGGCATTTTCGCGTAAACACTTGTTTATACGGTGTCGTCAGTTCGTTGGATGTGTTCCTTCAAATGACGCAATAAGTCTTTCCCGTAATGCCGGTTGCGTCGATTGGCCTTTTTCTTATTGGCTCGTTTACCCACACGCTTATCCTTAACTAGGTCTTCGAGGTCCTTAGCCTGCTCTATTTTTTCAAAATCCTGAATCTGGGTGCGTTTCATTTCAAATACTCTGCTATCAACTATTACATAGTACCTTTGTTAATGTTCACATACACCTAAAAGAATTGGACCATGGCCCAACTAGAATGGCAAACCGTCAAGGAATACGAGGAAATCACATTTAAGCAGCTTAACGGCGTCGCACGCATTGCGTTCAATCGTCCTGAGGTGCGCAACGCATTTACTCCAAAGACTGTAGACGAGCTTTGGGAAGCGCTCATCTTGTGCCATGAAAGCCAAGAAATTGGCGTGGTGCTCATTACAGGTGAGGGACCCTCACCGAAAGACGGCGGCTGGGCATTCTGCTCTGGCGGTGACCAACGCGTTCGTTCGACCACCGGATATAAAGGAGAGAACGGCATCAATAGGTTCAATATCCTAGATGTGCAGCGTCAGATCCGATTCATGAATAAGGTCGTGATCGCTGTAGTGCCCGGTTGGGCAGTTGGTGGTGGCCACAGTCTTCATGTAGTGTGTGATATGACTATTGCTTCTAAAGAACACGCCATCTTTAAGCAAACCGATGCGGATGTTGCAAGTTTCGACGGAGGGTTTGGCTCTGCCTACCTCGCTCGCCAAGTAGGTCAGAAAAGAGCGCGTGAAATCTTCTTCCTTGGTGCTGAGTATTCTGCTCAAGAAGCCTACGAGATGGGCATGGTAAACAAGGTAGTGCCGCATGAAGAACTAGAACAGACCGCTTACGACTGGGCGCAGGAGATCATGACGAAAAGCCCTACGGCCATCAAGATGTTGAAGTTTGGGTTCAACCTCATCGACGACGGATTGGTTGGTCAACAAGTGTACGCTGGAGAAGCTACTCGTTTGGCCTACGGAACAGATGAAGCCGTTGAAGGCCGCAATGCCTTCTTGGAAAAACGACCTCGAGACTTCTCTAAATTCCCGAAGTTTCCATAATGGACGCGATCAAGCATAGAAAAACCCAAAAGGTATTGGCCAACAGTCCCTGGACACCTTCGTTGACGGAGGGGGAAAGAGAGGAATTGGTCCAAGAACTCCTTACCCTTGCTGCTGCGGCTCCGTATCACTACGAAAGTGCGGCGAAATACAGAACCGATTTGACCTCGGGATTGCCATTTCGTTGCTATTTGGCGGATGCGGCACGTTGCCGTGCGGCCGTTGATTACGCTACGGCCGAGCAGGTGCAGGCAGGTAAAATAGGCCAGATGCTCAATGCTGCTGAGGTATTGCTCATGGTGACTTGGCTGCCGGATACCTTTGGAGAGCCGGTCGAAGGTAGAGAGCCTATTCCGTTCACAGGGAACTTGAGAAATATGGAGCATTTAGCGGCGACCGGCGCAGCCATTCAAAATATGTTGGTAGGCGCGACGGCCTTAGGATACCCAAACTATTGGTCGTCAGGTGGCGTGCTTCGTTTTGATCCTATGCGCACTCATTTTAATGTTCCCGCCGAAGAGATTATCCTAGGGACCTTATTTATTTTCCCTAAAGACGCGGAATCACGTGCCGATGAGGTCGTGCCAGGAAAGTTGCGGGACAAGGGAAAGGCGTTGGACACCTGGTCAAAGAAGGTCTGATTCAATATAATTCTTCTTTCATCTTCAAATACAACTCCCGCTCGTCCATTCCATCGAGGCTGATTAACACAGGTATTTCTCTATTAGGATAAAGTGCTAATACCTCGCCCACGGGTTTGTCAATGAGTAAATGATAGCGCGCTTTGTTAGGGCCTTTGAATTTACCTTTAGCCACTTTTCCGGTGGAAATTCCGTTTGAGCGGATGGTGATTTCTGGTAGGCTTTTCAACAAGGAAATTGAATCTAAATCACTGATATTTAGCGAAATGCTATACGGGCCTTGAATTTCTAATTGATTGTTTTCATAGGTCCAGCTGCTTTCCCTGTCCGACCAAATGAACAGCCCCACAACAAAGACTAGGGTCAAACTCAATACGATCAGTCCGATGGTCGTATTGTTCTTCGTGGCACTGCTCAATCCTTCGTTGTATTTACGGGATGTCCAGAAGAAATAGCCATAGGCGAGAATGGGAGTAATGCCCAAATGGTATCCGACCAGGTCCGAATCGAGGAGGTGGAAAATCACCGATAACAGGGTATATATGATTCCAAACCAAATGTGGAAGGTCTTGAACGCCTTGAGGTATTCCACAATGGGAAACTTCTCCTGGTCTTCACTGCTCATCGTGTTGTATCCGCTGAGCAAGTATTTCGCATTGCTTGGGGTGATGATAAACCCCATGCTAAAAAACAGCAAGCCAAGGCCAATAGATACGTAAATCATGAGTGTGATATTTGTTATGCTCGTGGGAAGTGAAAAGTAGCAAATTTGCGCTTATTACTCCGTCATGAAAATTTTCTTTTCGCTCATGTTTGCCATGGTTCTAGGATGGAATGCACAGGCACAGCACCACCCACATCAGGTGGAACCGGATCCTCACCACCATCGTCATCCTTTGCGTCTCGCATTGCTCATCGGCCACGGTATGGTTCCGGAGGTTGGGGGAGAAGGTGTATTCTTTGTGCCTACCTGGGGTATGGATATGGATTACCACCTCAATGACCATTGGTCCATCGGTTGGCATAGTGATATTGAGTTGGAAAACTATCTCATTGAAAATGACCTTGGGGAAACCATTGAACTTCAAACACCGATGGTCTCTACGTTGGATATTTTCTACCGCCTCTCACACAATGTCTTGCTTGGGGTAGGTCCTGGGCTTACTGTTGAAAATGGAGAAATGAAGACCCTCATGCGTGTGGGGATTGAAGGGGAGGTGCCAATGAACGACCGATGGGAGTGGACGCCCACTTTGTATTTAGACCAGCGCATTGACGGGCACCAAGTATGGACCTTCGCCGTAGGTGTGGCGCATTACCTGTAACTAACGCTTCTCCCTTTTACTTTCTAGTTCGATGAGTAAATCGCGCAGTCTTGCGGCTTCGATGAAGTCCATAGATTTCGCAGCAGTTTCCATGCCTTTACGTGTATCTCTGATGCGCTTTTCAAGATCCTCTTGGCTCGTATAGTTGACCGCTTCTTCTGCGGCTTTTACGGATGCCATGCCTTCCTTGTATTGAGCGCCCTTGTTCACGGCACTAGATTTCGCCAAGATCTCATCACGGCTTGTTCTCAAAGCAGTGGGTACAATGCCGTTATCCTTATTATAAGCATCTTGCTTTTCTCTGCGACGCGTGGTTTCGTCTATTGTGCGTTGCATGCTGTCGGTAATCTTATCGGCGTATAAGATGGCTCGACCGTTCACATTTCGTGCCGCCCGTCCTATGGTTTGAGTTAAAGAACGCGTACTGCGTAAGAATCCTTCTTTGTCGGCGTCCATGATGGCCACTAAACTTACTTCAGGGAAATCCAATCCTTCTCGGAGCAGGTTTACTCCGATCAGTACGTCAAAGGTGCCCAGTCTCAAATCGCGCATAATTTCAACACGTTCCAGTGTATCGACGTCGCTGTGGATGTAGCGGCATCGAATGTCGTAACGCGTGAAGTATTTGGTCAGCTCTTCGGCCATCCGTTTGGTCAAGGTGGTGACAAGGACACGCTCGTCGCGTTCTACACGAATGCGTATTTCGTCCATAAGGTCGTCGACTTGGTTCTCGCACGGGCGTACTTCAACTACAGGGTCGAGCAGGCCGGTGGGGCGGATGACTTGTTCGGCGAAGACTCCGCCGCTGAGTTCGAGCTCAAATTCGGCTGGTGTGGCGCTGACAAATAGGGCTTGTCCACGAATATGCTCGAATTCTTCAAACTTTAGGGGACGGTTGTCCAAGGCTGCCGGAAGACGGAAGCCGTATTCTACCAAGTTTTCTTTGCGCGAGCGGTCACCGCCGTACATGGCGCGTACTTGGGGAATGGTAACGTGGCTTTCGTCGACTACAAGCAGGAAGTCGTCGGCAAAGTAGTCGAGCAAACAGAAGGGACGTACACCGGGAGCGCGCCCGTCGAGGTAGCGGCTGTAGTTCTCAATACCGGAACAGTAGCCCAATTCCCGTATCATCTCCAAATCAAAATTGGTGCGCTCCTCCAATCGCTTGGCTTCAAGTGGACGACTCACATTGCGGAAGTGGTCCACCTGCTGCATGAGGTCGTCCTGGATTTGGTGGATGGCGTTTTGTAATTGGTTTTTTTCGGTGACGAAAAGGTTGGCAGGGAACAGTCGCATTTCATCCATATGTTCGATGCGTTGACCGCTGATTGGGTCAATGTGTTCAATGCTCTCCACTTCATCGCCCCAGAAACTGATGCGGTAGTAGGTTTCGGCGTAGGCGGGAAAAATATCTACGGTATCGCCTTTTACGCGAAAGCTACCGCGTTTGAACTCGGCTGCAGTTCGGGCGTAGAGGGCGTTAACAAAGGCGTGGAGCAGGGCTTGGCGGGCGATGGTGTCGCCTACTTTTAATTGGACCACAGAACTATTAAAGGCCTCGGGGTTCCCCATCCCGTATAAACAACTGACGGACGCGACCACAATTACGTCGCGGCGTCCGCTCAAGAGGGAGGAGGTGGTGCTCAAGCGAAGCTTTTCGATCTCGTCGTTGATGCTCAGATCTTTCTCGATATACAGACCGGAGGAAGGTACGTAGGCTTCAGGCTGGTAATAATCATAGTAGCTGACGAAATATTCGACCGCGTTCTCTGGGAAAAACTCCTTCATCTCCCCGTAGAGTTGGGCTGCAAGCGTCTTGTTATGACACAGGATGAGGGTAGGGCGTTGGGTACGTTCGATAACATTCGCAACAGTGAAGGTCTTTCCAGATCCCGTTACCCCGAGTAGTACCTGATCCCGCTCGCCGCCATTGAGTCCTTCCACCAAATCATTGATGGCCGTGGGCTGATCTCCCGTCGGTTCGAAAGGAGCTACGAGCTTAAACTTCATTTCGGATTATTTCAATAGGCTATTGAAAAGCTTGCGCATAGCAGTGTAATGTGCCACCAAGGCTTTCTGTTCTTCAATTTTAGCTAAAGCGGCATCAAGTAAAGGGTTGCCTTTAGAAGCAGAGAAGAAAGCGATGTTGTTTTCAAGTTGGTGCAATTCCTTTTTTGCGCGATCCAATCCTTCGCGTATGATGGCACGTTGGCGAAATAGACCGTCTTGGTCATCAGCCTCTACCATTGCCTTAACCTTCGCTTGCATCAACGCAGCTTCCACCTCTTGGGCACTAAGACCTAATGGTGCTACTTTTTCCGCTAATAAAGTATCAAAGTTCTGGTCGTGCTCACGTTTGCCTCCTTGGCCTAATGCGCCCCATTGCTCACTCAAGGCGATGGCATCGTCTAGCGAGGCAACTTTGGCTTTCTTCATTCCGGCCAAGAAATCTTCTTTGGCTTTCTGAGCGGCATTGCTTTGCTTTTCTATGGCTTTGCGTTCACCGTGCATGCGATCGAAGAAATGGTTACAGGCACTACGGAAGGCTTCCCAAAGTTTGTCTCCTTCTTTTTTAGGGACATAACCGGACTTCTTCCAATCCTGCTGTGCTTTTTTAAGAATCTGTGCAGATGCTGCGAAATCATCGCTGTCTTTAACGCTTTCGGCGAGCTCAATCAACGCTAGTTTCTTATCGAGATTTACGCGTTGTGCTTTTTTCTCATCCTTATAAAAGGCGTTTTTCAATCTATTGAACTCACGCTGGGCCGATTTGTATTCTTCCCAAACCACGGAGTTTTCTTCGCTTTTCACGAAGCCAATTTTCTTAAACTCGCCACGTAAGGCCTCCAGCGCTTTACTGGCTTTCTGCCATCCGCCGTGTTTGGTCGGTAGTTCTGTGGTCAGCGCCTGTATTTTGGCCACAACTTCTTTCTTGGCGGCAATTTTCTCATCGTTTTGCGCCTTGATTTCTTCGTTAAAGGAATCTCGGAGTTCGTGTACTTTATTGGTTATTGCTTTAAAACGCTCCCAGAGCTGGTCTTTATGCTCTCGTGGTACAGGGCCAATTCTCTTCCATTTGCTGTGCGCCTGTTGTAGCGTTTTGAAAATCTTCGCAGAGGCACCTCCGGCCAACATATTCTCCAAAGATTCACATAGGGCGACCTTCTCCGCGAGGTTGTTTTGGTAATCAATCTCAATGAGGTCGTAGGCCATTCTCAAGTAGTCGAAGAAATTATCGACGTGGTGGTTGTAGTTTGCCCATACATTGCGCGCATCACCTTTTGGGACGAGGCCAGTATTGTTCCAGCGCTCGCGCAATCCTTTGAATGTTTCGTATTTATCCTTGGCACTGCCTTCTATCATAGGCAAACCTTTGATTTGCTCGATGATATCAAGTTTGGTGGCCAAGTTTGCACTGAGTTCTTCCTCGAGCTGGCCGTAATGTTTGCGCAATTTATCTCTATATCCTCCGTAGGTGGTGTTGAGTTGCTTGCGCAATGGCTGATCGTAGTGGAAATCGATGCTGTTGCCGCCTTCTTCGATGAAGGCTGCTTTTGCCGCATCGCGCTCTGCATTGAGCTCTTGTAAAATTCGAGAACGTCCGCTCTCTACCACGCCTTTGATGCGATGTGGCTCATGCTCGTCAATGTGCTGGGCGATGATTTCAAGGGATTGTTCTACCGTCAGGGCATCGAAATCTGGAATGATCAACTTGCGCTCCTTAGGGCTTTCGTGATCGTCTTCGGCCTCTATAGCTTTGACTTCCGTGTTTTGCTCTTCTTCCGTTTCCTCCACAGCTTTGCTAGTCTCGGGCGCTTCCGGCATAGGTGTGCTGGTTTCCTCCGTAGGTTGCGTGTGTTCTTGTGGGTCCAATTCTTCTTGACTCATCATCTACAAATTTTTGTAGTAAGCGGCATGAAATAATTGCCATGCTTTTTTCGCTTGCTCAGTTAACATTAGGTTGCCGCCGATCACGGCAGAGCCCATTTCCTTACCCTTTAACATCATTGGGGTTGGGTTCGGTTCATAGGTCATATCAAAGATGGCGAATTCCTTCGTCATTACCTTATATGGCAATGGTAAATAATCGCCGGGGTATTTGGGGCCACCCACTGGGGTACAATTAATCCATCGGGGATGAGCCGAAGCTTGTTTTTCCGTCAAACTGTCATAGGTCACTGCTCCGTGTCGCTGGACCATCAAGTAGGGGGTTTGTCGCGCCTCTAACACTGCACAAAGTGCTTTTGCTGCACCACCGCCTCCCAGCACTAGGGTAGGTTGTTCTGGTCCTAAGGCATCGAGGGTTTGGGCGATGCCGTCCACATCGGTATTGTAGCCCACAAATCGATCGCCTGTTTTTACGATGGTATTGATGGCACCAATTCTTTTCGCACCTTCATCTGCCTCATCTACCCAGTGAAGGGCTTGTTCTTTAAATGGAATAGTGATGTTGATGCCTGTTAAACTTTCTTGATCGAACAATGCCACCATGGCCTTGCGATCCATGGCGGTACGCTCATAACACTGGTATATACCCGGGGTGCCGCTTTGTTCCATGAAGCCATGGTGTAGGGCAGGGCTTTTGCTGTGCCCGATAGGATGTCCGATGAGGCCAAGGCGAATCATGTGCGCTTGAGTTTCCCGGCCCACTCTAAGCAGAAGACGACCAACGCACCGGCGATGGCTAGGGGGAGGGCCAAAGTCCAATCTGCCCCGGGTGCTAAATTTTCAGTGATCAACGGAACGTATTCTTCCTTCGGTGTGCCTTCGTGTTTAATGTAATATTCTACCACCCATTTCCACGGCCAAAGCTTGTTTAATGAGCCCAACAAGAACCCAGAGAGCAGGGCCACGGCAATGCTGTAGTAGTGCTCGAAAATCCACTTCAAGGCTTTGGTGAAGCTGATGAGCCCGGCTACTGCACCGATGCCCACGTAGGCTATGATGAGTAGGTTTCGATCGCTCACGGCGTTCAATACGGTGGCGTAGGCACCCAATAACAGAAGAATGAAGCTGCCGCTAATGCCCGGTAAAATCATGGCACAAATGGCCAAGGCGCCGCAGAGAATAAGGTAGAGCGGGTGCTCTGTACCGCCGACCGCGGGTAAGGTGGTCACCCAATAGGCAATGGCGGTTCCGATGATGAATGAAAGAATTTGCGGGGTGCCCCAGTGGGTGATGTTTCGTCCGACTATGAAGATGGAGGCGAATACGAGGCCAAAGAAGAAACTCCAAATGGCGGTGGGGTGGTGCTCAAGAGCATAGCCAAGGATGGAGGCTAGCGAAAGCACACTGGTGAAGATTCCAGCGAAGAGGACTGCGAGGAAGGTGCCGCCGATATGGGACCATAGATCGCGGAATTGGCCCCGAAAAAGCAGCTTAATGGCATGCGCATCAAACCGGCTGAGGTTGCCTATTAAATCCTCGTAAATATTCGTGATAAATGCGATAGTTCCTCCGCTGACTCCGGGGACGACATCTGCCGCTCCCATGGCCATGCCTTTGAGGAACAAACTCAAATATTTTTGCATGGGTGGGTTATTTCAATTCTGCTAAAATAGCAGCCACTACTGGGACTTCAAGCAGATCTGGGAAGTATTCCGCAAATAGCGTTCGCAACTCATCGCGGTTCAAGTGCAAATCTTCCAGCACCTCTTTTGCGCTGATGATATCGTCGGCTGCGAAAAGGTAGCCGGCAAGCACTAATCTGAACTGAAGCACATCTGGGAAACGTTCGACGGCGTCGTAGAGAATGGCTATGGCTTGATCTAAGTGGTCTAATTCTATCAAACACTCCACGAAATCCAAGACATCCTCCGAGGCGTAGGCTTCGTCTAACCAGACCTTTTTGTAATCCTTAACCGCTTCGGCATAGCGCTCCAATTCCATGAGCACACTCGCGCGCTCCAAATGGACATCGTCCATATCTGGTTCCAGGGCGATGGCCGTATTGAACTGGCGTAAGGCTTCGTTCAGGCTGCCAAGTTCAGCTTCGAGCAAGCCGATGCGGAAATGTACGTAGCCGCTGGGCAAGTCTTCGTTCACGCTTTGCTTGTAGGCCGTGAGCGCGTTGATGTATTCTTCGTTGCGCTCGTGTATTCTACCAATCTCAAAGTAGGCGGCGTGGAAGGTTTCATCTGCGGTGATGGCCCACTGGAACATTTCCAAGGCTTGGGCTTCGTTGTCCTTGCGCAATTGGAAAGCACCCAGCTGGTACCACAATAATGCGTTGTAAGGTTCTTTTTGAGTGAAGCTTTCAAACAGGGCGATGGCACGGTCGTATTCGTTGGTGAAATCAAGGCACATGGCTAATTGGTACAATGCGCCTTCGTCCAAATCTTCCTCCTCTAATCGGCACCAACGCACTAAAATATTGATGGCTCGCGGGTAGTCGCCCTGGCTCAAATGCGTGTCGGCGATCATCTGCAATACTTCTACAGGATCGTCGGAACTTGCCAAAGCCTCGTCCAATAATTGTAATCCCTTCTGTGTGTTGCCGCGGTGCATTAAAATCGTGGCACGTGCGATGAGCAACTCCGTAGAACGCATATTCAATCCTTCTAAGTGGTTTAGTTTCGCCTCAGCGCGAGTATAATCTTTCATCGCAATGTCCAGTTGTACCTCCTTAATTTTGAAGGTAAAGGCCAAAGGGTGAATGGCTTGAGCGATTTCTAATGCGTTTTTGGTTTGCTCAAAAGACCCCGTGTCTAGGTAATAGTCTAGAATGAGTTCTAAATCTTCAACATCGAAATAAGGCTCTCTCCCTTCGCTGATCGCGTTTTCGAATGCATGTACTAATGTCAAGGTCTCGTGGTCCTCAAATCGCATAGTAGAAAGATAGTTGCTTTGGGCATCGGGAGAAAGGGGCAGGGGATCTCAGAGACTTGAAGTTTTCACTCTGTTATTAACAATTAAGCAATTCTAATGCCATAGTTTGTGCACGGTATTCTTTGCGGCTATCTTAGCCGAAAACATTCCAAACCTTCATGACACTGATCAAATCCATTTCTGGAATTCGCGGTACTATCGGCGGAGTACCTGGTGATAACTTAACACCAATAGATGCGGTAAAGTTTGCCGCGGGCTACGGAATTTGGCTAAAAAAACGTGCGTCGAATCCGACGGTGGTTATTGGCCGCGATGCGCGTCCTTCCGGGCCGATGCTGGAACAATTGGTCATTAGCACCTTGCAGGGTTTGGGTATCGATGTGATCAACGCCGGTTTGAGCACTACTCCAACTGTCGAAATGCTCGTCCCACGGTATGCAGCGGCGGGCGGCATTATCCTCACTGCTTCGCACAATCCGGAGCAATGGAATGCACTGAAACTCTTAAACGAAAAAGGTGAATTTGTTTCTGGTGATGATGGCGCTGAAATTTTGCGCTTGGCAGAAAGTACGGATTTGGATTTCGCTGAGGTAGGCGATCTCGGTACACTCACGACTTGTGAGGACGGTATGGATTGGCATATTGACCAAGTCTTGGCCTTGCCTTCTGTCGACGTCGCGGCGGTGCAAGCGGCAGGCTTTAAGGTCGCCATTGATGCGGTGCACAGCTCCGGAAGTGTTGCCATTCCTATGCTGCTCGATACATTGGGCGTAGCATACCACAACCTTTATCCTGAACCGCACGGTAGATTCCCTCACAATCCTGAGCCCCTGGAGAAGCATTTGGGCGCTATTATCGAGGAGGTGAGCAACGGCTCTTATGACCTAGGCATCGTGGTAGATCCCGATGTGGACCGCTTGGCCTTTATCGATGAAAAAGGTGCCATGTTTGGCGAAGAATATACCTTGGTTTTAGTGGCCGATTATCTGCTTTCACTCACCCCGGGGCATGTGGTCAGTAATATGAGCTCCTCGAAGGCCCTTCGCGATTTAGCGGAGTCAAAGGGATCCACCTACAGTCCCTCTGCCGTAGGTGAGGTGAATGTCGTGAACGAAATGAAAGCCAAACATGCCGTGCTCGGTGGGGAAGGTAATGGAGGAATCATTCTGCCAGAATTACACTATGGCCGTGATGCCCTCGTCGGCATTGCCCTAGCGTTGACACACTTGGCCAAATCCGGAAAGACCATGAGTGAACTCCGCGCGGGCTATCCTCAGTACTATATGGCCAAACAGAAAATTGAATTGACCCCAGGTTTAGATGTCGATGGCATCCTAGCGACCATCGCTGGACGTTATTCGGAAGAAGAATTAAGTACTATTGATGGTGTTAAAATCACCTGGTCCGACCGATGGGTTCATTTGAGAAAATCCAATACAGAGCCTATCATCCGCATTTACACTGAGGCACCCTCTACCGAAGAAGCCACCACGTTGGGCGAGCGCTTCATCAAGGAGATAGAAGAATTAGCGTAAGTCTTATATTTGGGGAACCTAAAAACAGAGCATGGAAGTCATTTTCTTAGATAACGCTGCCACCACACCCTTGGAGCCTCGTGTGAAAGATGAGATGGTGCGCATGATGGAGAATTTTGGTAATCCTTCAAGTACACATATTAGCGGCCGTGGCGCCAAAGTAGAGGTAGAAGTAGTGCGTAAGCGCATTGCACAACGACTTGAAGCGGAGCCCGGTGAAATCTTCTTTACTTCTGGAGGAACGGAGGCCGACAACATGGCGTTGTTCTGTAGCGTTCGCGATTTAGGCGTGAAGCGCATCATCACCACCGCCATCGAACACCATGCCGTAGGACATCCTGTGGAGTTTATGGTGGAGCGCGGGGAAGTGGAAGCTGCTTATTTGAGCGTAAACGAATTTGGAGATATTGATTTAGCGGAGCTTGAAGCGCTCCTAAAGGATGGACCTAAGACGTTGGTGAGCTTGATGTTCGCCAATAACGAAATAGGCAATTTGAATCCTGTCAAGGAAATTAGTGTCTTGTGCAAGGAACATGGCGCCTTATTCCATTCCGATACTGTTCAGGCGATGGGGCATTTGCCCATCAGCGTGAAAGAGGTAGGGTATGACTTTTTAACCTGCTCAGCACATAAGATACACGGTCCAAAAGGTGTAGGTTTTGCCTATGTGCGCAGCGGATTGAAGATAAAACCACTGATTCAAGGCGGTGCCCAGGAGCGCAACATGCGCGCAGGGACAGAAAATACCATCGGTATTGTTGCGTTGGGTAAGGCTTTTGAGATTGCCACCACAGAGATGGCCGAGGATCAAAAGAAAGTGGAGGCGTTGAAGCAACGCGTGATTGACGGTGTGAAGCGCATCGTCCCTAATGTGAAGTTCTTTGGACGCAGTGCAGAATTGGACAAAAGCCTATATACCGTTTTGAGTATAGCCTTCCCGAAATCTGCGAACGATATGCTCACGTTCTCTTTTGATATGAAAGGCATCAATGTCAGCGGTGGCTCGGCCTGTACGAGCGGTTCTAACCAAGGAAGCCATGTCATTCGTGCGTTGGGAGATTGGACGTCGAACTACCAGCCGGTGCGCGTCTCTTTCAGCAAATTCAATACGGAAGATTGCGTTGATGCGTTCCTCAATGTCTTAGAGGAAATCTACGTACCCGCTTAATTGATGATGGTCACGGTGCCCATGCGCACCTCATCACCACCGGTAAACCTGTAGGTATACACATCTTGTGGTACAGGATTCCCATTAATGGTTCCGTCCCAGAACTCGTGGAATGGGTCTTCGGAGTGGAAGATTTCATTACCCCAGCTGTCGAAGATTATAAAAGTAGGATTCTCTAAACAACTATTTCCGAAGATTTTAAACGAGTCATTCTTCCCATCGCCATTCGGCGTGAATGAAGAAGGAATAAAAACTCTCCCATCAATTCTGGTGACATCTGTGGTAAAATCAAATGTGTAATCCCTGTTGCAATTAGTATCGATGATTGTTAGAACTATGCTTTCAGTTCCGCTCTCTGGATATCTGAAATTTGGTATCATTCCAGTGTCCAAGTTTCCGCTAAAATTCCAATAGAACAGCATAGTAGAATCTATATTGGTGTACACAACATTGACCCCACCGTATCGGCAGCTATCTGGGTATACACGAACTGTTGGAATTTCTACATCATCATTAAAAGTGATATTGAAGGATTGCTGAAATTCAGCGCTACAGAAACTGTCGCGCGCAGTAACGGTTGCAGTGTAGGTTGCAAACGCTGGATAATTGTGAGAAATAATAGAATCCACGGTTGTTAAGCTGGTCCCATCACCAAAATTCCAGATGTAATAATCAGCGTCATTTAACGAGTTATCCCAGGTTACCGATCTAAACAAATCGCAATCAGAGTATTTTTGTTGCCAATTAGATTTCGGGTAATCCGCGCTGTCGTGCTCAATATCAAAATAAAGGGTGTCGTAGGTGTCACAAATGGTATCAATTGCTACGAACATTACATTATAAGTTCCTAAGGCTGGGAATGTGGCAATAGGGTCCTTTAGGTTCGAGGTCGTTCCTTGGCCAAAATCCCAATAGTATGAATTGGCATTAATACTCGATGCCCCAGTTAATTGAAGTGTAAGTGTTTCGCATGTTGTATCTGGTAATACACCATTGAAAGTAGCGTTGTAACCTGCATTAGTGCTCCAATTTGCTTCAATACCAGTTTCAAAATCTAGCTTGATTACCCCTAAGTTGCAGTTGCTACTATTGTTAGTCTCAGAAAATGCACCTGGTGTTGTCGGGAGGTCATCGTTTCCTCCACATCCAGCACAAACGGCTTGATAAATACGACCCCGATCATCAAATCTACTCGTACCTCCATCAACATGTTCTGAAGAGGTTGATCCACCAAAGAAACTTCCGTATTTGAAAGACGCAAAATTTTTGGTTAATAC
>JAURAE010000159.1 GCA_030829675.1 Schleiferiaceae bacterium | reverse complement strand
TTTTCGAATCCGGTTACTATAAATGATGGACAGTGGCATCATGTTGCCGTAACATGGGGTAGAGGACCAAACGAGGTAATAATGTACATCGATGGTACTGAAGTCAGCAGAAATACCAACGGCACTCAACCAGGTCAGCAGCCCTTCCCGGGAGGTGATATTTCACATTCAAGTGCAATCACTCTAGGCTATGGCGTGTCACCATCTGGTGGAGGTCCAGTGTATTTTGATGGAGAAATAGATGAATTCAGAATTTGGAATGGAGTACGTCCTGGTGTGGATATTCAAACTTTCATGAGTACTCATTTAAATCCATCATCATTCCCAAGTTTAGCAGTGAACTTTGATTTTAATGAAACGAACAGTTCAGACGGTTGGAAAGATTGCGCTAGTGGAATAGTATCGCCAACAGGTGCTTCTATACCAGTCGTAAATACTGCAGGTGGCCCATCAATGACGTTCAACTTTGCCTATAATTGGACCAATACGTCTGGGAACACACAGAGTGGTTCGAATTACCAAAAATCATTTAA
Organism: Schleiferiaceae bacterium; assembly: GCA_030829675.1. Lineage (GTDB taxonomy): Bacteria > Bacteroidota > Bacteroidia > Flavobacteriales > Schleiferiaceae > UBA10364. The sequence goes on along the minus strand of JAURAE010000159.1, from coordinate 676 downwards.
ATCTGACGATACGGTTATAGTAGAAGTAGGATATTGTAAATATTTGTGTAGTGATACTGTAATTGTTCAAATCGCAGATTGTGATACGGTTAGAGATCCACGAGATGTAGCGGCCGTTTTTATGCCCACTGCATTCACTCCGAATGGTGATACAAAAAATGACTATTATACCGTCAAGGCTAACGCAATAAGTTATTTTGAAATACAGATTTATAATCGTGATGGTAATATACTATTCCACAGCAAAGACATTCAAACGGGTTGGGATGGAACATTTGAAGGTAAACTATGTATGGAAGGCGTTTATACTGCTCAAGTATTGTTTAGAGATATAGACGGAGAAGAATTTATTCGCTATCAACAATTTAATCTGATGAGGTAGCGAAAAATTTTAAGCATCATAAAAAACCCGAGCCGCAGGCTCGGGTTTTTTGTTGCTCCCTTGAACTAGGTTAGGGACGGGGTACATAAATAAGACAAGGTCCAAGAGAATTTGTTTAAACCGAGCGCAAAAAAGTACTTTTATCCTATGGCAAATTACCACCACAGCAAGGGCATCGTTTTGAGCTCGCTCAAGTATGGAGATAGCGGCCGAATCGTACGTATTTATACGGATGGGTTCGGATTGCTGAGCTTCTTGGTGAACAGCGTGGGCAGTAAAAGGGGCGTGGTGCGC
>JAURAE010000158.1 GCA_030829675.1 Schleiferiaceae bacterium | reverse complement strand
ACCTTTTTCTGATTAGTCTTGTGGTCTTGATCAAAAGATTTTCGGTCAGTTATTTCCGTGTAAAGTTTTTTATGACCGAGATTTAGCGACCTTAGACTTTCCTCAATTTCCTCGATATTGTTATCGTGAAAAATAGTTAGCTCTCGTTGGTTTAAATCAAACTTCAAGTGTTTTATTTGAGATAATACTTCAAACTTCATACGAATGAGATTCTCCTCTGAAGGACAATCCATTTTGTCAATTTTGAAGCACGTTTTATTCAAATTTTTGGTCTAATTAATATAGTATCAAAAATAAAAAAAACCGTTATACTGTTATAGTTTAACGGTTTTTTTAAATATATAGAATCTGATTTATTTCGAAAGGACGAAAGGAAAACTAAGTGATACTTTTTCCCAGCTTAATGAAATAATACCTTCTTTGTTGTTGAGTTTTTCAACTTGATAAGTCAGTTGCTCAGTTATTTGTTCAGAGATTTCAGGAGTTACATCAAATCTTAATACGTCATCATCTACATTATAATCATCTTTACCATGTTGGTTCCAATTCTTATTTAATATTATAGTCCACTTATCCTTAGTAGGTATGGTAAAAAAACCATATTTCCCCGCCTTCAAAAGATTTTCATTTATAAGTATATCCCTGTTAGTTTCTATCCAAGTAGCATTATGTGCTCCAGATTGCCAAACCTCGCCGTAAGCCAATAATCCTCCAAAAATAATTCTTCCTCTAACAGAAGGTGCCGAATAATCAATATGGATATGAGCATCACCTATCATTGCCATAGCATATTTATGTGGGCTTAAGGTTTTTTTAGAATTCGAAGTAGATTCTTCCATTTTATGGTTTTGATGCTGATCAACAGATTGATTTTGCTTTTTGTCCTTACAAGCAACAATTAGTAGACTTAAGATGGCCAGATAGAATACATTTTTCATAATATATTTTTTTCAAAGCTAAAATTTAATTTCTAACACCAACTAAAGTCATTATTGTTTTTAGTCCTGCTGCAACTTTGAATAATAGGGGGAGCAAAGAAATTTCGAAGGGTTACAGACAATTGATGTTTGTGACCCTTTTTGTTTTCGCAAGGTTTTCGTAAGGTTATTGATTAAAAAATAGGACTATCCCACTTTGATTTTTATTTTGTGGATGTATAATGAACCAATAATTCATGAATTACGAAGAAGCATGTTGAAAATGACAGTCCATTCTTCCTGATTCGGAATTACAAAAAACCCGTATTTTCCAGCTTTCAATTCTTTACCGTCGATTTCTAAATCCTTATTTGTTTCAAGCCAAGTAGCCATATGGGCACCAGCCTGCCAGACTTGGTCGTAAGCCAACAATCCACCGAAAATAATTCTATCCCTTACGCCTGGCGACGAATA
>JAURAE010000157.1 GCA_030829675.1 Schleiferiaceae bacterium | reverse complement strand
ATAATAATCTGCTCGCTGCCGTTCGGAGAGCCCCCGCTGTGGCAGTACCCGCCGGAACACGTCTGCCCGTTAGATGCCGGTGAGCCGCTGCGCCCTGAAGGCGAGCCACCGGAATTTGTGTAGGAATAATGCACCATCCCGAAGATGGCGAAAAGGAGTAGTGCTTTTTTCATAAAACGCTATTTAGGTTGTACAATGTAAGATTATTCAAGCAGTGCTCTGGGTCCAATTCTGGATAAATTTTGTTCATAATAGAACACTCAATTCCCTAATGTGTTCTAATTTCAACACCTGAAAACAATCACAGAACAATGGACGTATTTCAACACCCGGACTATTACCTCTTAGACGAGCTGCTCTCAGACGAGCATAAAATGGTCCGCGATGCCACTAGAGATTGGGTTAAACGCTCTGTTTCCCCCATCATTGAAGATTACGCGCAACGCGCCGCCTTCCCAGAACACCTGGTCAAGGAAATGGGTGAGGTAGGGCTTTTCGGTCCCTACATTCCTGAGGAATATGGCGGCCCAGGCCTCGACCATATCTCCTATGGATTGATGATGCAAGAGGTGGAGCGCGGCGATTCGGGAATCCGATCCACCTGTAGTGTCCAAAGTTCTCTCGTCATGTACCCCATCTACGCCTATGGCTCAGAGGAGCAGAAGCAGCGCTTCTTGCCAAAATTGGCCACTGGTGAATACCTCGGATCTTTCGGGTTGACCGAGCCAAACTTTGGCTCGAATCCCGGCGGAATGACCACCAGCTTTAAAGATGCCGGCGATCACGTCATTCTCAATGGCGCCAAAATGTGGATTTCTAATGCTCCATTCTGCCACGTCGCAGTCGTGTGGGCAAAAAACGAAGAAGGCCGCATCAAAGGATTGATCGTAGAGCGTGGCATGGAGGGCTTTACCACCCCTGAAACCCACAACAAATGGTCGCTCCGCGCCTCTGCCACCGGAGAGCTCGTGTTCGACAACGTAAAAGTACCCAAAGCCAATATCCTCCCAGGCCGCGACGGTCTAGGAGCACCGCTTTCTTGTCTGGATAGCGCCCGTTTCGGAATCGCATGGGGCGCCATCGGTGCCGCCATGGATTGTTACGATACTGCCCTGCGTTACTCCAAGGAGCGCATTCAATTTGGGAAGCCTATTGCCGGGTTCCAATTACAGCAAAAGAAGCTCGCTGAAATGATCACAGAGATCACCAAAGCGCAGTTGCTCACCTTCCGTTTGGGCCAGCTCAAAAACGAAGGACGTGCCTCCTCAGCGCAGATTTCGATGGCCAAGAGAAACAACGTCGATATGGCCATTCATATCGCTCGTGAAGCACGCCAAATGCTGGGCGGAATGGGCATCACCGGAGACTTCTCCATCATGCGTCACATGATGAACCTAGAGTCCGTCATCACCTATGAAGGAACGCATGATATTCATGCTCTAATTTTAGGTAATTATCAAACCGATATAGCAGCCTACTAATCTCTTTAATTTAAATTTTTTGCTAAAAAAGTTTCTATTTCTTTGTAAAGCATGACGTTGGCAGTCTCCTCATAAAACCCAT
>JAURAE010000156.1 GCA_030829675.1 Schleiferiaceae bacterium | reverse complement strand
GTGCGATTAATAGATTTGCCCGATTCTCTTTTGCAGCCCTTCCGTCCACAAACCTTCGACACCACAGGCTTAGTTCCTATTATTGATGGCGATCGCGCCATTATGGATAGTACGCAGCTGCCGGTGGCACCGAGAGAATTGGACACCACGCAAACCTCAAAGGCCGTTCTTCCTGAAGATACTATTGGGCGTTAAGTAGAATTTGTATATCCTGAATCAATAGATCCATTTGGGCATCGCTCGTGCCGTCGTAGAAACCACGAATGCGCTTTTTCTCGTCGATCAACACGACGTTTTCCGTGTGAATGAAATCGTGCTCGTCAAAGCTAGTGCCCGGTTCCATCACCGCGAAATATTGACGGCGTGCCATGCGGTAAAGCTCCTCTTTTTCGCCGGTCAACAAATGCCATTTGCCTTTGACAGCGCCCATGCGTTGGCCGTATTCGTACATCACCTCCACCGTATCAATCTCCGGCATCACCGTGTGACTGACCAAATTCACTCTAGGCTCATTTTTATAGGCCTCTTGAATGCGTTGGAAGTTCTGACCCATGGCAATACAAATAGTCGGACAAGTCGTGAAGAAAAAGTCCGCCACATACACCTTGTCGCGCAACAAGGAAGAATCCACCGCATTGCCCCACTGGTCCACTAAGTCAAAGTTACCGATGCGGTGACCGCGCCCTACTCGCTCCAAATCGTCATCAACTACTGCTGGATTTATGTCTACAGGATTATAAATGGGCAGAACTCGCTTGGGCTTGAGTTTCTGGAACGATGCAAAAGTCCCAACTACAAAGACACTTAAGAGTGCAATGATTTTAATCCATTCTGATGGTTTGAGGCGTATCTTTATCATGTTTTCAAAATTACAACGAGCGATGAAGCTACGCCCCACCTTTTATCACGCATTTTTCATTTTTGCCTTCGCGGCACTACTAGCCTCATGCGGAGGGAGCGAGGAACCGAAGCAATTGAATATACCACAATCAACACCTGCAGCTAAAAAGGGTTCGGACATTCCTGAGGAGGTCAACAAGCTATTGACTATGCACACCTGTTTAGGCTGCCACCGCTTGGATGAAAAACTCGTCGGCCCCACGTTCAAGGACATCGCCGCGCGTGGCTATACCGCCGAAGAAATGGTCTACCTCATGCAGGTGCCACAACCCGAAAATTGGCCAGATTATCCGCCTATGGCCTCCATGTCCTTTGTGGCAGAAGGAGATTTGTTGGCTATCGCCGAGTGGATCACTGAAATTCCCGTGGAATAATTGGACATTAAAAACCTTCTTTCCGTTCACCAGCTCAGTAAATCCTATGGGATTAAAACGCTGTTTACCGACCTAACTTTCGGGATTTCGGAAGGGGAGAAAATTGCCATTGTCGCCAAGAACGGCTCTGGGAAAAGCACGCTGATGCGCACCTTGATGGACCCTGCCATCGCAGATTCCGGCACCATCAGCTACCGCAAAGGCATCAAGCTTCGCTACCTCGAACAACACCCTGAATTTGCCCAAGGTCAAACCGTCCGCGATGTGCTCTACCAAAGTGAACACCCCGGTCTCGAAGCACTACGACAGTACGAAAGTATTGTCGCCGAAGGTGGCGATGCCCATGCCATGCAACTGGCTCTAGATAAGGTCGAAGCAACCGGCGGTTGGGCCATAGAAGGGCGTATTCAAGAGATGCACGGCAAGATGAATTTGCCCGATATGGACCGCATCATCGATGAGTTCTCGGGCGGTGAAATCAAGCGAATGGCCATGGCGCAACTCTTCATCGAAGAGCCGGACCTCATTTTGATGGA
>JAURAE010000155.1 GCA_030829675.1 Schleiferiaceae bacterium | reverse complement strand
CATTGTTTACTTGGGAATAAGTAAATTCGAGGAGCAACCAAACCTCTGAAAATGAAACATCATATAGAGCGCTATGGCTGGTTAGCTGTAGCGCTTTTTTTATCGTTTGCCGGGAAGGCGCAGATCCAATTTGAACCTGATCGTAGCATCAAAGAAACCCGCTTGGGTATTATTCGCAATACCATCATGACCATTGATGATGATGCGAAGGCAATCATACAACGCCCTTGGAATAATCCCAACAGAACGGCAAATGCTATTAAGCTCTTTGCTTTAGTGGCCACAGATTACCAAACCACGAAGTTTTTTCAAGAGAACATTGAGCCGCTGGATCGATATGTAAACCCATACCTTTCATTTCCCCCAATATTAAACCAGACACCATTTTTGAGATCAGCAACTAGAGGCGAGGATGGGTACTTGTACTTCGGTTTTGCTTCTATGTATGCCGCAGGATTACTGACCGGAAATGAAAAACTTCAGGAAGCTGGGATATTGACAACCAAAGCGGTTATCGAATCATATATCGTTTCACACTTGATTTTGAAAAGTGTTTTAGGAAGACATCGGCCCCAAAGGCCTTTAGGTGAATATGGGGGGAGTACTAGAGAGAGTTCTTTTCCTTTTGTAGAAAGCCCGTATGATTTCTTTAATTGGCATTTAAATATACTGGGTTCGAAAGCCTACGGAACGGGATTTCCTTCCTATCACGCCACTATGTACTATGCTATGGCAAGTGTAACAAGTAGGGTGTTTGATAACTATTGGATTCCACATACGGTCGTTACTCTTTTATGGTGCTACAATATGGAAGGGCATAATCACTGGGTTAGTGAAGTGGTAGCAGGTATAGTCATCGGTGAATTCATCGGAAAGGTGGTCTATGACAACTATCATGAAGCCCGAGAAAATTCCGCGACGACACGTGCTAAAACAAAGCGTTGGAAAAGTGATGTGAGTTTGGGACAAACCTTTGGGGTAATTGGCCCAAAATTTGCTCTTTCATGGTAACTTTGAACGTACTCAAACCACAACTAGTGAAACAACTTTTATTCTTCACCTTTGCAGCAGTACTATTGCTGTCTTGTGAGCCTCAGGAACCGGTAGTAACCAACACAGAGCGTTTTTATCGCAGTGGATGGAACGTGGAAGTTCACCGTGAACATGCAGCTGTAGGCCAATTACCGGCCGCGGATGAGGACTATTCTACCACGTGTTTATTGGCTAAGGATGGACAGTTCATTATTAATGAAAATGCCTTGAACGATCATATGTACCAGTATTGGGGGTATTCTTGGTCGACGGACCAATTCTTTATGAACTGGGAGCTCTGTGTGAATTGGCACATCAATGAAGCCGAGGACTCAATGTTCCTGCAGTACAATCACTACGATTACGATCCCAATACAGGTAATAGTTTCTACTGGTTGTATGAACTAGAAATGACGAGATAAAAAAAGCCGGCAGAAGCCGGCTTTTTTCATTGATTGAGTTTCTTTTTTAATTCGGCCAATTCCTTTGCCAGTGCGTCAATCACGCGAAAAGTGATAATGGTTGCGGCAATAAAACCGACGGTCAAGATGTAAATCAAAGTTTCCATGGAATACAAAGTGCTTTACCCTATAACTCATCTACCACCTTCTTGTTTTAAAATCTAAAAAAAGACTTTTAAATATGTTGGCGGTGTTTATATTTGCACCCCACGAAATGGCGAGGTAGCTCAGCTGGTTAGAGCGTCGGATTCATAACCCGGAGGCCGAGAGTTCAAGTCTCTCTCTCGCTACAACAAGAAAGCCTTGATGCACAGCATCAGGGCTTTTTTTATGCGCGACGCGAAAGCTTGCTTTCGTGCGTCAGCGCAAAAAAAAGACCAGAAGCGCTGAAGGCGCTTCAAGGCTTGTTGATGTAAAGCTTTCCCACCGGAGTCCGCAAGTCTTTTGCGCAGCAAAAG